>JAIPAP010000120.1 GCA_021740045.1 Bacteroidales bacterium | reverse complement strand
GAACATACAGCATTGTAGTTTCCTACATTTCTTATAAAAAGAGCCTGGTTGAAAACATTAAGCTTAAAGGCTCGGATTCGAAGGTATTGAATGTAAAACTGGTTGAAGAAGCTGAATAAGGTATAAGCCAAGCTAATTCTAAGGTGAACTATTTTAAATATCCACTATAATATATTTATAGGGAGGCCATTGTAGCCTCCCTATTTTATTATTCCCCCTCAGTGGGATTTCGCTCCATTTCCTCAACGGTTTTCCCTGAAATAACCGATTTCGGATGCGTATTCAGGATATCACTCTCCGGAGCGGCAAGATTATCTTTCATTTTGGGTTCAATTTGGTAAATACAATATTCCGTCCTATATTTGAAAATAAAAAAGATGGCTTATATAGAACCGGAATATTCCTATGCAAAACCAGCCCATAACCCCGATACGGTTGAAGGGATAAGGCTATTTAATGTACAAGGCCCCTGGCACACCAAATCCAATGCATCATTAAGTGTGCTGTTTGCCATGACCTTTAGTGAAATAAGCGATTATTTTAGTTACGATGACGATGAATTAGTGAATATCCCCGAAGACATCCGTGGCCTTAGAAGCTATTCAGTAACCGGCTTAAAAAAAGGCAGCCGGGGAGGTATGGAATATCACCGCATCAGGCAGGAAATACTGTTTGCCTTTTCGGGTAAAGTTAAAGTGGAAGCCGAAGATGTGTACGGTAATCACAAGGAAATAATCCTTGATAATACCACCGGCATCTGCATACCCCCATTTACGCTACATACATACGAAGCCATGGACAACAACAGCAGCAACCTGGTGATTTGCAACACCCTGTTCAACCCCGATGATCCGCAAACTCATGACACTTACGCGGAGCAAACTTTCAGGAAATTGCAGGAACACTACCGGTAATTTAATGGATCAATATGATGATGTGTTGATAGTTAGCTTCAGAACTATGCTAACTCATTTCCCATAGTACGCCATTCAATCTCCGTCACTCGGTATCAATCTCACTCAATCGTAGTTAATCTCTGCTTAATATTCTATCGAAGCCAAAAACGATCAAGTTTATTAAACCGCCTGTAGTGTTTTGCAATTATCACTCCCAATACCCTTTCAATTCCTCTATATATTTTTTACCGACAATCCTGTAATGTGGATGATATTTATTCACGTATTGTTGGCTGTGATGCACTACATATTTTCCATTAGCCAGGAGGCTGTCCAAAAACTGCCGGTCTTTTTCATAATTGCTTAAATCAAGGTCCATATCCTCAACAACATCCATGATAAAAGCCCATTCCCCTCTCCATTCATCCATGGTTGGAGGATCGGCTTCCCGGGCACTTTGGACAAAGGCTTCAAAATAAGCATCCAGGGGAATTTTATCTTCCTTAACTAAAACAAGATTCACCCTGTAATAGCGGTGCTGATACCCCAATGGCTGAAACATCAGGGTATCAAACTGCTCCGCATTTCCAAGCTCGTGTTTCAAATAACGCATGGCCACTGCAGTATCCGGAATGGCATGACCCGGCCCGAAAGCATCCTGGAAAAAATTCTTGTAAATATCGCGCAGAGCTGCTTCCGGGTAATGCTTCAGCTCCAGTGCAATGGCTTCTTCTATTTTCTGCTTTTTAGCTGACTTTTCACAGCCTGCCATCATTATAAAGAGGAGAAGTAAAACATAGCTTATCAACTTCATTTGCATCTATTTTTTAGAGACTTATGGATATATTAATTCATCAGCGTTATTCATCTTCACAAGGTAGCCTTCGCCAGGCGCCATTTCGCCAATGTTGTTCACCCAGTTCGGGCCGATCTTTTGCAACATATTGCCCCCAGAGTCCCTTACGAAATCGAGATTTTCAAGTATTCCTTCCAGGGCGTCCAGGGCATCCATTGGGTTTTGTGGCAAATAACTGATGAATTGATAGCCCTCACTAAGGGGTAGTGAAGTTTGCGGATCGATCACCAACCCCTCGACGTTCAGCATATCCGTAACATTCATTTTAAACAGGTAGCCTTCCACAGTGTTCCATTCACCGATGTTGTTTACCCAATTGGGGCCGATTTTCACCAGCATGCTACCGGCTGAATTCCGAATAAATTCCAGGCTTTCATTATTTATCAGTTCTTCACAAACCGTCATCATGTCCGGATCGGTAGGGATAATATGGGTGGAAATAAAAGCATAGCCGGCAGCCAACTCCATTTGCTGTGTATTTATTTCAATTTCAACCGTGTGGCAGTTTGAAGTCTGCACACATTGGCCCTCGGTTATTTCAACGGCGTATGAGCCGGTTTCAGGGGGCAGGAACCATGAATTTGTGGCTCCTTCGATAGGTTCCATGGTGGAACAATCGAGCCACTGGTAATTAGGGTATCCACTTTGGGCAAAAAGGGTATCGCCGTTTTGGGTCACCGTGGTATCGACTGTGGTAAACGACAGTGTATACCAAACCAGCGTATCGCAGTTAAGCGCTTCGAGGTATTCGCCTGGTTCGGTTTGCCATTCGCCAGCCAGGTAGATGCTATCCCCTTCGCAAAGGATGATGGAATCGTCCATCATTTCCGGTGTTTCCTTCAGGAATACCTGATCGCCGGTGGAGGAGCTGAAATTCCCCAGGTATACATCCGGCATCATATCATCGTTCAAATCGGCCACGTCAAAATCATGGGCATAAACGGAGCCTTCGTTTTCAAAGCAAATCTCGAAATTGCCCGTTCCATCATTAATCCACACTTGCAGGCCCGGTGAACCGTAGCTGCTGATAAATACATCGGGATCGTAATCATGATCGTGATCCATAATTTTTATGGACTTCGCATAATTATCGTTATTGATCTCGGCACCGGGAATGAAATTACCGAAACCATCATTCAGCCAAACACGCGAAGGGGTTTGCCAGTTGGCTGTGACCACATCCATGTCGCCGTCGCCGTCCACATCGGCTGCGGCAGCGCCAAAGCTTCGGTATTCGCCCAGGTCCTGTCCACTGTTGATGAACACCCCGCTTCCATCGTTTAGCCACAATTGGTTCGGTGCATTGTTGGTCCGGGCCACAAAGGCATCAATATCGCCATCGCCGTCATAGTCGGCCAGGGCAGCTTCGGTACAAGAGGAGCCATCCAACTCCTGTCCAGAGTTGATAAAGGTTCCGGTGCCATCGTTCAACCACACTTCGGAATCGCCGCTGCTATTGGCCGGCACAAACATGTCGATCCCTTTGGAACCGTCCAGTTCGGCCAAAGCAACTTCTTCCACACCAATCCACTGACCGATGTCATCCTGACTGAGGGTGAAATTGCCCGAACCATCGTTCATCCAGACCTCGCCCCCATCACTGGAGCCAAAGCCGGCTGTGATAAGGTCTCGGTCGCCGTCGGTGTCCACATCTTCCAGTTCCACACCATAGCGCCAGTTATCACCACCAAAGCTATGGTCGAAGGTAAAGTTGCCTTCCCCGTCATTCAGGAACACTTCAATGACATCGTAGGCATCGATCACCACCGCATCGCGGTCGCCATCACCATCAATGTCCTCCAGTGCCACGCCAAAGGTTTCACTTTCCACACCCAGGTTTTGCCCGGTGTTAAAATAATCGCAGCAGGGATTAGTTTGACATAATACATTAAAGCTCAAAAACACAAAAACCGCCAGGAGTAACTGTTTGTTTTTCATAACTATAGGTTTTGGTTAGTGGGTATTATTATACTGGAAGCTAAAGTAATGATGATTAGGGAGAAATACAAGGGCTTAAAAGTGAATATGAATACTTCCGGCTTCATGCAAGTTTGACTTTACAGCCGGGAAATAAATGCATCTACTGAAACTTGCTCCCCTATATTACTGGATAAATCTTTGAATTACAAGTTTTTAATACTTGATCATACTATAAAATCCGAAAAATTTGATTGATGAATGACCTGGAATTCGCTTCCGGGGTAGGCTTTAGTAAAAGTTTGAGATAAACGCGACTTTTTTGTTGGTTTCCATTTAAACTCATAAGCCGTAATATTCCCGTTCTTTTCTTCAATATAATCGATTTCTTGCTGTTGCACCGTTCGCCAAAAATAGCTTACCGATGTATCGGCCCCCGAATAAGTCTGACATAATTATCACCTAAGTTAAGCGATTTGAACGCAGTAAAAAATAGCTTTACCTAGGTATAATCCCGATTTAGAAATTGTTGCTTTTCACCGAATTGGTGAGGTGAAAAGCTTACAATTTCTTTATCGTGAGCGAGAATCGCTCAATTTGGGTCAAAGTTAATATTTTGATTAAAATGAACCTATCTAATATATTCCTATTTTTATTGGGAAGTTACTTTCCATTTTTATGCCGGGTTAACTAAAATGTTTTATGGTACATTCTTAGGCTTAATTGAAAATAACTCTATTAATTCCGGTGGCTCTATGATTAGAGTTAAACTAATTAATAACTCACTTCAATGTCACCTGCTTTATAATAATCGATATTTTTGTTCTCGTTAATAGACATTATTTCAATGAAAAATGACAAAATCTCTAAAATTATGAAAAAGATATTAATTGGCCTCTCAACTTTCATCTTATTAACGACATTGCTGAGTAGTTGCCAAACCTACCACCTTACTGATAGAAATGAAGAGATCAAATCCTTTGCCTTTGATTTTAGAAAATACGCTGATAAAGGTTTTTTGTTTATGCCAGATGAGTATTATGGTGAATATGAAGTAAAAGGAATAATACGAGTAGAGATGCATCCAAGCGTTCGATACAAAAATGGAGAGATACCTGGTGGCAAGGATTATTATGTTCATCATTTCTTTTATGATGGAGTCAAGTACACACAAATGACGAAATCCATGGATGTTGATAAACTAATAGAGCATATCTACGATATAGCAATAGATTGGGGTGGAGATGCTTTCACCCATTTTGATTCAAACATCCAAACGGCCAGAACCGATCAGAATCCAAATACCACATATTCCTATTACTCAATTTCAGGTGTTGTGATAAAAAGAAAGTAGTTATTCAATATTTTGGGGAAATGCTTCATACATACCTTGTACAAATATACCTCCCATGCTATCACACCTTCATTTTTTAGATTAAATCCTGTTGTTAGCTTACAATTAATCCCCAGTTTCAAAGTCCGGTGAAGCACCGTATAATTTACCCGCTTGCTTGAACGGAAATTAAAGATGATCTTTTCCAGGTAGTGGCTGGCTTCAAACTCACTTCTGATGATGTCGATTAATGTAGACAATTCGTCCCCTTCAGGTTCACATCATTTCGTAATTGCATAGAAACAAAGTTTTGAGCTACTCCATTAATCTCCAGCCATTATCAGTCTTAATAAATGTAAATTCATCCTTTCGCTCGATTTTGTCTCCTTCCTTAACCTCACCATATGAAATGATAATGCTCAGGAGATTGCCAAAATCGTTAAAAGACCCCATGACATCATTGTCATCCAATGTTTTTCCGTACTCTTCGAGGTTCATTTTAAAAATCAATTCATATTTAACGATAGCTATATAGGTATTATCATTTTCCAATATACCGTTAACTTTCTTTACATTTTCTACTTCATAGAGCTTTTCTAATCCATTACCGATTAAGTAATTTTCAATTTGCTTTTCGACTTGTCTGCTTCCTGGCTTTCCAGAACAGCCGGTTAAAACAATAACAACTAATGCGTAAATCAACTTTTTCATAATAATAACTTTTTAATAATTAACTATCTATAATTACTTATTCAATTTTTTAAAGAACCTGCTTCTTTTCCACAATATCCTTGAACTTTTTTCCACTAAACCATTCATTAGTACCCTTACCAGTGCTGCTTATTTTCCATTCCTTCTCCCGTATTTTCTCTGGAGTCATTCTTTCCAAAGCTTTTTCTCCCCCTCTAATTCCAACACGAATTTGTGGGTAATCCTTGGCTATCTTGTATATCACCTTTGATTTTAGCTGCTTTTCAGGCCATTCTATTTCATGTTTTATATCGTTTAATAACCAATCTGCAACTTTAATAAATAGGTCCTTTTCAACCCAAAAGTGTTCCTCACTCATATTTGCTGTAGTAAATTGAAAATCATGCTCTTTAATATCTTCAGCATCCATCTTTAATAAGCCCCTATTTCCTCCTTTTACTCCTACATAGCCTATCCCGGTTCTTTTCTTAATTTTATTGAATGTCAAAACCTCTTCCGTTAAAGGATTCAAGCCTCCCGACCTACTACTACCTTCATACGTATAGCCTTGAAAATCATTAGAGATAAAAACCTTTAATGCTTTCAAAGTATCTCGAGTATAAGTGGGAATTGGATCTATCAAACCATGTCTTTCATCTTTTAGTATTTCTGTAATAATAGAAGCAATGGATGGTTTCTTACTTCCATTTTTTCCTTGCCAGGTTACAACCAACTTCTCGTCTTCATTCTTCACTTTAAGCTCATTAAACTCAACTTCCATTTGAGGTGGAATATTAACCTTTGAGGTTTTCATCGAAGGAATGAGGTAAATCATGATTACTTTATCATTTTCTATCTTTCCCTCTTTGACAAGCTTTTTCAATTTTCTTTTTAACCCATTATACTCTTTTTCCAATTGACCAGTTGAAAATGATTCTTGATAAATCTTATTTTCAATTGCGACTATCCAATCTTCCATGAAAAGCACAATATCAATAAATGCGTTATCCACATGGTATTCAAGGTTAAACCAGATTTTAGTGTCATTTTCCCTTTCACCCCGGAAATAAGCTGTTAGTTCACTTACTTTGTTTATTAGTTCTTCGTGGGCAATGCTTTCTCCTATCTGTTGTATGAATTTTGACAAGAATGAATAACCCAAACCATGATCCATAGTTGGATTAAGTAACCATAATAAAACAGCGGAAGCAGTTTCTTCCTGGAAACTTTTTCGACCTGATGCTAAAACTTTGAATAAATTCATAACACATTTTTTAGTTATAATTTCATTTATTAAATACCCTATTAAGAATAAAATCCGGCTCCTTTGCTTCTTCCGGGATTTACTCCATCATCCTTTTCAATTTCATAAAGAGGTCCTCATTAAAGTCTAATTCTTCCCGGCATGGTCCTTTTGGAATGAAAACCTCATCATAAATTTTTGTTGTAATTCCATACGAGCTCTTTTTATGCGCTGAAAGGAGTTGAAAAAGGCTTACTACCTAATTTATTCGTTAGCTTTTACTTCCCAACTTCCTGATTTCTTTGAGCCAGTTCTTTTAATAATACCTTTCAGCTTAAGTTTTTCAATATTCTTTTTTATATTCCTTTCGTTAATACCTACACTTTCTGACAATCGGGAAATAGTAATCTTAGGGTCTCTTTTCATCAATGTAATTATGTTAAACTCATTTTCCGATAATTGCTTTAAAGGGTCTTTTAAAGGGTCTTTTATTGGGTCTTTTATTGGGTCTTCCCCATGTATGGCTTCTTCCTTTCCATATGCATATGAAAAATCAGCAGCGCCTTTCTCCTGTTCAAAAATCAGTACATAACCAGTACCCATCTCCCTATAAAATGGTTCGGGCAACCCTGCATTTTTACAATATTTAATCATATCACTAATACCACGACCCCAGTTTTCAATATAACCGGCACGAAAAAATATGCGCGCAATATCGGGATTTGCGGGGATGGAACTATGTTTTTGTTTTAAGGTGTCTAAGGTCCAACCTTCGGGTAGCCGGCCACTGTTGTATATCATGAGCCACCGGTCATATACACTGATTTGTACAGGCACATTGCTGCTGTAATCTTTGTGAATAATGGCATTCAAAACCGCCTCCCGTAATGCCTCTACCGGGTATTCATATGTTTCGATTCGCGTAATGCCTTCATAAGCGATATTTGCCTTCATGTATTTGGTGGTAAGCAAGTCCATGGTTTTTTCTACTTGCTCTATCAGGCTTCCCTCAATTAAATCTTGAAACAGCAAATCGGAATGCGAACGAAAGAAACCAACCTTAACAAAAGCACCTGTTATCAGTTTTTCTGCATCATTACCAAAGCATAAAACAGCTGCTCTAAGCAATTGCTTATTCGAGATCAGTTTAAGCAATTCAAGCAAGCTTTCGTTATTACCACTTAAGTCTTCATCAGGGATGCGTTTGCTTTTTACAGCTTTTTCTCTGAAAATCCGGAATGCATTTTCTGATAAATCCTGCATGGTAAATTGATCGGCAATCCTACCATCCCATTTTTTGCCCCTTTTTGCCAGTAAAAAATGCTCAAGATTACCTCCGCTAAGGTCTTGTATAGTGCTCCCCGAACGGTAATAAAAATGTCGGTGATATGAAACCGGTGTTTTTGACGGCGGAACGTGAATTTCAATATAATCCATGTTCTCTTCTTTTTTATGATTTATTTGAGGTATTAAGCCAAGAATGTCTCTTATTTTATTGGGAAGATCCTTCAGTAATTTGGAGTAGTTTTTAAGTCCCACAACCTTACCCTGATCATCCAGCCCTAGGTAAAGCTTTCCACCTTGGGCATTGGCGAATGCACAGATTGATCTTAGAAAATCATCTTTCCATACTTGCTTAAATTCGACATGCTGGTTTTCAATCATTACATAAGATTTTGCTTTTCAATTCCTTTAATACTTCTTATCGCCTTTAATGCCCTTTCATAAATGGAATTTATCTCTTTTACCAACCCCTCTGGCTCCACCACCCTCACCCGATCCCCATACGACAGCAGCTCCATCACAAAATCATAGGTGATGTAGATATGCAGTTTTATGCGGAATTCTTCCTTGTTGTCCAGCAAAACCTCCTGTGAAGCATGCAGGGGCAGAGATTTAATGTATTGTCCCTGGTGATGGTCGAATGAGAGGATGACCTCTTCGGGCCGGCCGTTATCGGGGGTAATGATTCCGAAGCAATGCTTGTAATGCCCGGCTACATCAAAAGCCTTGGGGGATTGAAAGGGTCGCCGGGTGATGTCCAGGTTGCTCAGCCTGTCGAGGCCAAATACTTTGATCTGATCATCCTTCAGATCATTGACCAATACATACCAGCGATTTTTGAACTCCTTCAGGGCATAAGGTTCAGCCCTTCGCCGGGTGGATCGGTCATCGTAAAATTTCCTGTAATCGAAGCTGATCTGCACCTTGTTGCGGATGGCATGCAACAGGCCATACAGATTCTCGGTACCGGCGGGCTTGCGTTTTTCAAAATGAATGTAATCCGAAAGCCGCTCCTTAACGCTGAGGGCATTGAAAATATCCAAGGCTTCAAAAACACGGTCGTTGGCTTCCATAGGGTGATCATAGACAATCCGGTAGACATTCTGCGAAAAATCAAATTGAATATCGATGCTAAAGATGGAGCGGATGTCATCTAAATCACGCTTAAAGGTGCGTTTGGAAATGCTGAAGTCATAGCCCTGGATTTCCGACTCGGTAGCCAGGTACCCGGCGATTTCCCTGAAGGTAGAGGGTTTTCGCCGGAGCTTGTTGATGATCAGGCGGTAGCGCAATATGGATACTCGTTTGCTCATGACAACTGTTTTGTAAAACCGATTTTGGAGCTGTGATTTCGCTCCATTTCTTCCTTATCGCAAAACTCCGAGAGCTTGTGGAAAGGGACAGCGCTATGGTGAATAATCTCGTACATGTCACACTTGCGGGTAATATTATCGATTTGGCCGCCGCTAAAATCGAAGTTTTCGGCCAGCTTTTTATACTTTTCCTTACTGAGGCCGGGAAGTTTTGATTCCCAAATCTTTCTCCTTACAAATATAACAGGTTTTTTGAATTTTACCTTAAAAAGAAAGCGACGATCAAAAGCGGTGTCTAAATTTTCGGCCAAGTTGGTGGCGGCAAACAAAATGCCTCCGAAATGCTCCAGCTCTTCCAGGATTATGTTTTGCAGGGCATTTTCCGTTTGGATCACGTTGGAATTGCTGGTGCTTCTTCGTTTGGTAATAAGCGCATCGGCTTCGTTCAGCAACAAAATGGGCATGAACTTGCAATGCTTGCTATAATCCGCATAATCGTTGAATATGTCTTTGACCAGTTTCTCGCTCTCTCCAAACCACATGGATTTCAACCGGCTGATGTCTATCTTGACGATCTCCCGGCCTGTACTTTTCCCCAGTTGCAAAACCAACTCGGTTTTTCCGGTTCCGGCATCGCCATACAATAAGGCCGTAAGACCGCTGGAACGGCCTTTGGCTTTTAGCCCTTTTTTGATTTTTGTAAAGTCGGCTGGTTTGATGAGTTTGCTCAGCAGATCAATTTGTTCTTGTTCCTCCGGGTTAAAATAAAGCGGCCGATAAGTGATCTCCTGCGGTTCGATGATGTTTTCCTTTTTCACTTTACGGGAATAGATGCTCAGGCCTTCCTTACGCAGCAAGCGCATGGCATTTTCGGATAGTTTGATCCCGGCTTCATTAAAGAAGTTGGCCTCTTCAATTTCAAGCAGGTTTCCCCGGATCAATTTATGCTCGCCGGAGAGAAGGTTCTGGGTGGTCTTTACCCGTTCTCCTTTCGCATGGTACATGTTTTCCAGGGCTTTGACGATCTTTATCCGCCGGCTTCCGGTTAGTGTTTTCCAAATTATATGCAGAAATAAGAATTGATCCCCAGCGGAAAGATCCATTTCCAGCAGCCGCCTGAATAGGCCCAGGTGTTGGTTGGCTTCAAGCATACGCCTGGTATTCATCACCATGTTGATGGGGTGCAGCTCATCACTCTCCCGCTCTTGAGTCCATTGATCCACTTGCTCCAGGGCATCGAGGATGGTGTTGAAGCTTTCATTCCTGAGCCTTGGTAACGACTGCCCGTTAAGAATGGCCTCGATCACCTTGTCATTGACAAAGAAGTAATACGGTTGAAAGGCATCATCAAAAACCGGGTTCCTGCGCTTTTTCCTGATAATACCCAACTCATGGAGTTTATCCAAATCACTTTTGTAGTACAATAAGGTGGTAGGATTGCAACCGAAAAAATCAATCAATTTATTGATGTCCACCTTTTCCAGTTGATAATTGATGGAAAACAGCACCGCTACAAACAAAGCCTGCGAAGGAGTTACATCAAAATAGTCACCAAGAACCATTAGCTCTTTCTCAAGCACTTCAAACAGCGCCTCATTCAAACCACTGTCCATGGCTTCTTCATAGATTTTGCCAATGGGAGTTAACAGTTCCGTATGTCTTTCCACTGCCATATCGTATTAGCTTTTGGGCCAAAGGTATGGGGAGGGTGAGACAGGGGGTGGCGGGGGTGCGAAATCTTTTAGTTCATCATTACAGAAAGGGGTTTAATTAAACTCCATAACTTAGATAATCGATGCATAAATTCTTCCATTCACCCATTGCAAGATTTTTAATCATGCGGGACCAATCAACTATATTAAATGCGCATAAACTAAAAGCCGGATGGGGGGTAAAAACCATAAAAGCGATCCCGACAGGATTCGAACCTGTGACCGACGGCTTAGAAGGCCGTTGCTCTATCCAACTGAGCTACGGGACCATGTGTGTAGGAGGTTTTATTTGTCGGGGCAGCCTCGCCTGAGGCGAGACGATCTGCCCGTCCCTATAATTATCGGGGACATCGGGACGCGTTAACCGGACTACCATCCCTTTATTTATGTCGGGGCAGCAGGATTGGAACCAAGCATCTTCCCGACCCATCGGGACGCGTTAACCGGACTACCATCCCTTTATTTATGTCGGGGCAGCAGGATTTGAACCATGCATCTTCCCGACCCATCGGGACGCGTTAACCGGACTACGCATTCCCTTTTTGTAATGTCGGGGCAGCAGGATTTGAACCATGCATCTTCCCGACCCATCGGGACGCGTTAACCGGACTACCATCCCTTTATTTATGTCGGGGCAGCAGGATTTGAACCATGCATCTTCCCGACCCATCG
>JAIPAP010000119.1 GCA_021740045.1 Bacteroidales bacterium | reverse complement strand
TTCAGTCTTTTTTAAAGCCCACATAGCTAAAATGACAATTAGCGCTGCAACTATATATTGCCGTTCGCTTTAGCGAACGGGTTTAGGGGTCTACAACCTATGCTGGGCTTTAGCCCATAGGATGGGTGCCGGGTCAAAACCCGGAAAAAGGGTTACTCATTTTGTAATCCGTCGGCTAAAGCCGACGGCAATTCATATTTACCTCACAATCAACACAAAACAAAAACTTGTCATTGGTAAAAAGCCGACGTTAGGAGGCGACTGAGACCTGCCAGCCAGCAGGCTGGAATCTCCGTCGTAATGCAGTCATCTTTGCATTTATACCTAGCCCACTTTATTGGAAATAATTCATAACCATTTTACAATCAGCATCCAATAAAAACTTGTCATTGGTAGGCTCGCCTGCCTCGCCTCAGGCGAGGGCAGGGCATCTCCCTGATTTTTCCAGACACCATTAACAAGATATTATAAGAAAACAATACGACATTTTATTTTACGAGACTCATAGCTCAAACGCTTGATTTTCAATAAGAGGGTCAGGAGTTCTGAATTTGATGTAAGCAGTAACTTGCAACCCTCAATTTTTCGCAATTGTAAATCATCAAATTTTGGCAAAGTTAAATCACCAAAATTAAAGAGTGAGACCTTTGTAAAAAGAAGGTCATGAAGAATAAATTAAATTGTTGTCCAATGGCCGCATTATTAGTCACCATAAACCTTATCATTATCTGAATCGTTGAAATCTATCTCAATCTCTACAAAATATTTCTCTATTATTGAAATCCTGTGGGCTGTAAATACACAATTTCTACTCATAGAAGAAATCGCGTAGCGATTGGATTATGGTAGTAGTATAAATTTGGGAGAATGGGAAAAACAACCTCGCAGAGGTTGGATTACAAATTTCTTTTTAAACTCTCATTCATAGGGTTTTAATTATCATATCCACGCCTAATGTCAATGGATTTACCTTACACCACCTCCTCCGTCTTAATGCTCAATTCTTTCAATACCACTATGGCCTCGGCAATAGTTTTGACATCGCGGAAAACCACCGAAAGCTTGCTGTTTTTCTCCCGCATTTTGCAGCTCTTGTAATGGGTTTTGAGATACTGGAGGATGGCGGTAAACTGCGGCGACTGGAAATAGGGTGAATCCTGGTTGCTCGGGAAGTACCCGATCATGCGCTCATTCTTCAGGTAGATCTTTTCAAAGCCCACCTCCCGTGCTATCCATCGCATCCTGATAGCATTGATCAGTTCCTCGGTTTGCGGCGGCAAATCGCCGAAGCGGTCAATAAGTTCCTGCCGGAATTGCTGTAACCGCTCTTCCGATTCAATATTGTCCAACTCCTTATAAAGGCTTAAGCGCTCCTGGATATTGGTCACGTAATCATCGGGGATGAGGATGGCCAGGTCGGTTTCTATCTGACATTCCTTAACAAATTCGGGTAGTTGCTCATCTTTGTAAAGCTCTTTGAATTCCCCGCTTTTAAGCTCACTTACTGCCTCATCCAGGATTTTATGATAGGTCTCGAAACCCACATCGGCAATAAAACCGCTTTGTTCAGCACCTAAAATATTACCGGCCCCACGGATGTCGAGGTCGCGCATGGCGATATTAAAACCACTACCCAGATCGGAAAACTCTTCCAGTGCTTTTAACCGCTTACGGGCATCGGAAGTAAGGGTTGAAAGCGGCGGCGCCAGCAGGTAGCAAAATGCCTTTTTATTAGAGCGCCCTACCCTACCCCGCAATTGGTGCAGATCACTTAAACCGAATTTATGGGCATCGTTAATGATCATGGTGTTCACATTGGAGATGTCCAGTCCCGATTCAATAATGGTGGTAGCTACCAGCACATCATATGTGCCCCGGATGAAATCGACCATGACCTTTTCCAAGGTTTTGCCCTCCATTTGCCCGTGACCAACAGCAACTTTTACACCCGGCAAGAGCTTTTTGATCATGGTGGCCACCTCGTTGATGTTCTGCACACGATTATGCACAAAAAAGACCTGCCCGCCCCTTTCTGTTTCATAACTAACGGCATCGCGAATAAGTTCGGTATTAAAGGAATGTAGCTCAGTTTGCACCGGGTAACGGTTAGCCGGTGGTGTGTTGATAATAGACAGATCGCGCGCTCCCATTAAAGAAAATTGAAGGGTCCGTGGAATGGGGGTTGCGGTTAATGTTAGCGTATCGACATTCACCTTGATCTGTTTCAGTTTTTCTTTGGTTGCCACCCCAAACTTCTGCTCCTCATCCACGATCATCAAGCCAAGGTCTTTGAATTTTAAATCCTTACTCACCAACCGGTGGGTTCCCACCAAGATATCAATCTTCCCTTCTTCCAAGGCTTTAAGAGTTTCCTTTTGTTGTTTTTGGCTCTTGAAGCGGTTCAGGTAATCAATAGTAACCGGGAATTCATCAAGCCGTTCCTTAAAAGTATTATAATGCTGAAGGGTAAGGATAGTGGTAGGAACAAGCACAGCTACCTGCTTACTGTCCGACACTGCTTTAAATGCTGCCCTTATGGCAATTTCGGTTTTACCGAATCCCACATCACCGCATACCAGCCGGTCCATAGGATGTGCAGCTTCCATGTCTTTTTTCACATCTGCGGTAGATTTCACCTGATCAGGCGTATCTTCATAAATAAATGAAGCCTCCAACTCGTGCTGCATGTAATTATCGGGGGTAAAGTCATAGCCTTCCGTGGCTTTTCGTTTTGCATACAATTTAATCAGGTCCTTAGCAATATCCTTAACCTTTTTCTTGGTACGGTTTTTCAGATTTTGCCAGGCATTTGATCCAAGGCGGTGCAAAGAGGGCTCTGTCCCCTCCTTTCCCACAAACTTCGAAATCCGGTGAAGCGAATGGATACTCACATAAAGCAAATCGCTATTCTTGTAGATCAAGCGAATGGCTTCCTGCTTTTTCCCGTTGTTATCAATTTTTTCCAATCCGTCGAAAATACCTATTCCATGATCGATGTGGGTGACATAATCACCGGGCTTCAGGTCATAAAGCTCCTTTAGGGTTATGGCCTGTTTACTGGCAAAACGCTCTTTTAACCGGAACTTATGGTAACGATCGAATATCTGGTGGTCGGTGTAGCAGGCTATTTTGTTATCCTTATCGATAAAGCCCTCGTGAAGAGTATCGTTTAAGGTGGTATAGTTAATTTCATGCGCAATTTCCCGGTTCTTTTTAATATCATCAATAATGGTATGGATGCGCTCCACCTGGCTGGCTTTATCGGAAAGAATAAGGTTCTTTATCCGGTTTTTGGAGTTCTCAATCAGTTCATCAATCAACAGGTCAAAGTTCTTATTGAAACTGGGTTGGGGCTTTATATGGTAATTAAGCTCTAATGAAGCTTCAAAATGCTTACGGGTGCCAAACTCTATGAGGCTATGGCCGGTAATATCCCTATTGAAAACCGAGGGGGTTATAAACAACTGCTCGGGCTCGAGCTTATCACTATCTTCCCTTAATTGATCGTAAGCCTTAACGGCCCGTTGGAATTCTTTTTCGATCTGCTCGTCCGAAAAGCCGGCATCTTCAAACCATAAAACCGCATTTTGCGGAATGTAGGATAAAAACGACTGCCGTTCCTCTTCTATCTCACGATGCTGCACATTTGGCACAATAGTGATGTGATCGAGGTGATCAACCGAAAGCTGCGAAACCGGGTCGAAGGAGCGTATGCTTTCCACCTCGTCGCCGGTAAATTCAATGCGGTAAGGATAATCATTGGTAAAGGAAAACACATCCAATATCCCGCCACGCACCGAAAACTGCCCGGGCTCCGCCACAAAATCCACCCGCTCGAATTCGTATTCGAGTAAAAGATCGGAAATGGTATCCAGTGAAGCTTCCTGATCGCGCTTAAGGCGCATAGTGCGTTTTTCCATGTAATTTTTACTAACCACACGCTCACACAGGGCTTCGGGATAAGTCACAATAATGGTTTTCCGGGTGGTTGAACCAAGTCGCTTTAATACCTCGGTTCGCGAAAGGGCGTTGTTACTATCGACCTTCTCCATCTCGTAAGGCCGCTTATAGGAGGTGGGATAAAACAGCACATTCTTTTTGTGAAAATTAGCATCCTTTTCACCAAAAATATTTTCGATATCATTAGCAAAATAAGCACCTGATTCCTTGTCGGAAAGCACCACCACATGCACTCGTGGAAGCTCTTTATAAACAGCCGAAACTAATAGGGCACGCATGGAGCCTACACCCCCATTAAGATGAACCCTTATGCGGTTATCTTTCTTAAGCTGATCGGTTAAATTGTAGGTTTGCTCTCCTTGTTGATAAATGGAGAGAAGATCACCAAGATTTAAAATTTCCATTCCATTCACCTTCCATTCTAACCCATAACAGCACCTGCTTATTGTTTATCCTTCTTTTCATTTTCTTCGCAATCCTTACATGACTTGGAAGGTGAGCTTAATTCGCAGAAATTTTTCGAA
This sequence comes from Bacteroidales bacterium, assembly GCA_021740045.1. GTDB lineage: Bacteria > Bacteroidota > Bacteroidia > Bacteroidales > JAIPAP01 > JAIPAP01. Next base: position 7,518 of record JAIPAP010000119.1, on the reverse strand, counting down.
TATTCCAGCATATACTCCTCGGCTTTCTCTACCATATTTTTTGAACCGATAAACAAAGGGGCCCGTTGATGCAGGTCGTAAGGATCAATATCCAATATACGGAAGAAACCATCGGTGGCTTTTCCTCCGGCCTGTTCAGCAAGGAAAGCCATTGGGTTACACTCATACAAAAGACGGAGCTTGCCCATAGGTTGCTTGGTAGTACCGGGATAGATGTAAATACCACCTGTGATCAGGTTTCGGTGAAAATCAGCAACCAGCGAACCAATGTAGCGGGTTTTGTAGGGGCGGTTAGTGGCTTTATCATCTACCTGGCAGTATTTGATATATTTTTTCACACCTTCGGGAAAATAAATGTAGTTGGCTTCATTGATGGAATAGATCTTACCATCGTCAGGCATGCGCATATCAGGGTGTGAAAGAATAAACAAACCTATTGAAGGATCGAGGGTGAAGCCATTAACCCCTTTGCCTGTAGTATATACAAGCATGGTAGAAGACCCATAGATCACATAACCGGCAGCCACTATCTTGTTACCTGGTTGCAACACATCCTTTTTATTGGCTGGTTCTCCTATATCGGAAATCCGCCTGTAAATGGAGAAGATGGACCCAATAGAAACATTCACGTCAATATTGGAAGAGCCGTCCAGTGGATCAATGGCAATCACATATTTTCCTTTGCGGGACGTTGGATTGTCATAAATGATCATTCCATCTTCCTCCTCCGAGGCAATGGCTGCAACCTGTCCGCCGTGCTGCAATGCCTTTATGAAATGTTCATTGGCAAACACATCCAGCTTTTTCTGGCGTTCTCCCTGGATGTTCGTCGAACCTTCGTATCCTAATATGTCGACTAAACCGGCTTTATTGATCTCGCGATTCACAATTTTCGAGGCAATTCCAATGTCGTTGAGCAATCGGGTAAATTCGCCGGTTGCGTATGGGAAATCGGCTTGTCGTTCGTTAATAAATTCTACAAGTGTCTTCATGGTCAGTATCTTTTTCGGTTGATGATTCGGTTTTCGACTAATTAAAAGCGTTGTTGCTGCAAATGTATTATTTTTGACCCTTCAGAGCACTATGTGTCAGTTATGAAGGTATTCAAATTTGGCGGGGCATCGGTAAAGGATGCCGGTTCGGTAAAAAATGTAGCCCAAATCCTTAGGCAGTTTCCCGGTGAAAACATCATCGTGGTGTTATCCGCTATGGGTAAAATGACCAATGCATTTGAAGATCTAACCAAAGCTTACTTCTACAATCAATCTGATTTAACATCCAAATGGCATGACATCAAACGATTTCATGAAAATATTGTTCATGAATTGTTTTCTTCGTCATCGGGTGAAGCATTTCAAAAGGTCAATACATTATTTCAAAAACTGGAAGCATATATTAACCAACCTCCTGAAGCTCATTATAAAGGATTTAATAATGAAGGATTCGATTTTATTTACGATCAGGTGGTATCTTACGGGGAATACCTCTCAACCACCATCCTTAGTGAATATTTAAGCGCGGAGAGTTTAAATAACCGCTTGCTGGATGTAAGAAAGCTTATTTTGACCGATGATGAATTCAGGGAAGCTAATGTGGAGTGGGATATCACGGTAAAGAACATACAGTCGCAAATTGGCACTGACACATCTCATGATGGCTTAGTGGTTACACAGGGTTTTATCGGCGGCACCTGCGACGGGGTAACCACCACCCTGGGCCGTGAGGGCTCCGATTTTACCGCAGCCATTTTTGGATACGCCGTCAACGCTGCGCAAGTAACCATTTGGAAAGATGTGCCCGGGTTGCTTAATGCCGATCCCCGGTACCTGCATGCCACCAAAAAGATCGACCGTATATCATACCGCGAAGCCATTGAGTTGGCTTACTATGGCGCCAAGATCATCCATCCTAAAACGATTAAACCCCTAAAGAACAAAAACATACCGCTGTATGTAAGATCATTTGCCAATTCCGGTGCCGAAGGTTCGGTAATTACCGATGATGCTGTTTATGATAAAAGCATTCCCACTTATATCTTTAAGTTCAACCAGGTATTGATCAGTATTACTACCCGTGATTATTCCTTTATAACCGAAACCTACCTGCATCGCCTTTACGGAATTTTTGCCGCGCACCATATTAAAATAAATATGATGCAAAACTCGGCTATAAGTCTGTCTGTATGCGTTGATCATTATCCGGAAAGGATCGAACAACTTCTTAAGGTTTTAAACCGGAATTATGATGTTAAGTATAATGAAGATGTCGAATTGATCACTATACGGTATTATACCCAAGACGCTATCGACAAGGTAAGCAAGCATAAGAAAGTGCTTTTGGAGCAGCGAAGCCGCATAACATTGCAGTTAGCAGTTAAAGACCATTTTATTCATAATGAATTTTAATAGTGCTAAGCTTTAAAAAATTAAATTCCTGAAAGAGCCTGCCAATTTTGAATTTCTTAATTTTACAGTCCCAACAAATAAAAACAAGCTTTATATGAAAGACTCAGTTGTTATTTTGTGCGGAGGTGGTCCGGCCCCGGGCATAAATTCAGTAATCGGAACGGTAGCAAAGGTTTTTCTAAAGGATGGCTATGAAGTAATTGGCTTACATGGCGGGTTTAAAACCCTGTTTACCGATGAACCCTGTATGCAAAAAATCGATTTTGTCATGGCCGATAAAATCCATCATCAGGGCGGTTCGGCTTTAAAGATGAGCCGCTACAAGCCGCATCCTGCCGAATTTAACACGAAATTTTTTAAAGAAAAACGTGTAAAATTATTGGTAACCATCGGTGGCGACGATACGGCTTCAACCGCCAATATGATCTCAAAATACATGGAAGACAACAATCTTGACGTAAAGAACATCCATGTTCCCAAAACCATCGATAACGACCTGCCACTGCCGGAAGGCAACCCAACCTTTGGCTACCAGTCGGCCAAGGAAGAAGGAGTGCGTATTGCATCCACCATTTATGAAGATGCCCGTACCAGTGGCAATTGGTTTGTGGTATCGGCTATGGGCCGCGAAGCCGGTCATCTGGCTTTTGGTATTGGAGCCGCATGCCATTACCCCATGATTGTTATCCCCGAGATGTTTAATAACAGCTCGATCACGTTCGATAACATTATTAAATTAATTATCTCGGCCATCGTTAAGCGTCGTATTTTAGGTATTGAGTATGGAGTCGCCATGATTAGTGAAGGGGTTTTTCATTTTATGACCGACGAAGAAATCGAATCGAGTGGCATCAATTTTACGTATGATGAACACGGCCACCCCGAGTTGGGTAATGTAAGCAAAGCTCATATCTTCAATATGCTGTTGCAATTAAAACTGAAAGAATTGGGAATTAAGGTGAAAAGTCGGCCCGTTGAGATTGGCTATGAATTACGCTGTGCCCGCCCCATTGCTTTCGACCTTCTTTACTGCAACTTGCTGGGCATGGGCGTTAAGCAATTATTTGACGAAGGAATAACCCGCTGTATGGTAACCTCCAATCATCGCGGAGAAATGGCCCCGCTATATTTGAACGAAGTGGAAGATGAACACGGTAAAATCCATCCCCGCCTGGTTAATATTCACGGGGAAAAAGCCAAGCTGGTCTTCGAAAACGGCATACAATGCATTATAAAGGAAAATTACGAAGAAGCCAGCAAATACCTCCCCGATCCCGCTGAGTACGATCTGTTTAACATTTTGAAGTGGAAAAGATAATGTCTTAAGCGGCTACTACCAAGTTCTATATTAAACCTTGTGAGGTATGGAGCCAAAGGTATACAGGAAAAGGGAGGCCGGAAAGTTATTGGAGCAATAGGCATGAAGCAATGATCTTCTCCTCATTCATAAATTCTTTTGATCTTCTCCACAAGCGTATGGGCCAGCTTGAATTTTGATTCTACAGTCCATCCAGCTATGTGGGGAGAGAGCACTACCCGGTCCGAATCAACCAAATATTTAAAGGCCGTGGGCACTTCCTTCCATTCAATATTTTCAAATGTAAGGCCTTCGTATTCCAGCACATCGAGGGCTGCTCCCAGGACTTTTCCGTTTTTAAGCCCTTCAACCAAGTCATCGGTCTTCACAACTTTGCCACGGGAGGTATTGATCAGATAGACAGGCTTAGAAAAACGGGCAAGATAACCGGAGTTTACAAGATAATGCGTATCCTCAGCCAGTGGGACATGCAAGCTCAAAATATCGGCTTCCCTGAAAATGGTTTCCATATCACTTTCTTGCACATATTCAGGTGCATAACCGGTTTTATATTTATCATAAGCAAAAATCTTAACACCGAAGCCCATCAACCGGCGGGCAAACTCCGAACCGGTGTTGCCAAAGCCGATAATGCCTATTACCTTATCTTTCAGCTCAACCCCCCTGTTTTCTTCCCTCAGCCAAACACCCTTACGCACTTCACTATCGGCCTTTAAAAGCTTATTCATCAACATAAGCAACATGCCCATTGCCTGTTCGGCCACGGCATCGCGATTTCCCTCGGGTGCATTCAGGCAGTGTACACCGATGCTTTCCGCATATTCCCGATCAATATTTTCCATCCCTGCTCCTACCCTACCGATAAATTCCAGCTTACCAGCCAGCGAAAGCAATTCCCGATCGATTTCGATGCCACTGCGAACGATAATACCGGAATAGTTTCCTATGATCTGCAAGTAATCACCACGGCTGTAGCCGGGAAAGCTTTCACACACAAAGCCCAATCGTTCCAGCGCTTGAGGCAAGTGAGGGTGTGTAGAATCAATAAAAATTACTTTTTTTCCTTTTGCCATATCAAAGCCGATTTTGACTACAAAAATAAGCCCATAATTAAGCATCTGGGCTTATTTCGATGATTTTTAACCATTCATTCCTGGTCACATCTCATATTATCTTTTGAATTTCAAAGGTTTTGAAGGTTTTTTGGGCTAGCATTATTTTCTTAATTTCGAGGCCTTTTTCGGCAGGGGTGGAATTTATTATTAAGAGAGATGAACTAAGATGTGGAAATATCTTGTCCGATTTATTCTTCGTTATCGCATTGCCAACATCATTGTTATAGGCATTATCACTGCTTTCATGGCTAATAAGGCAACCGATGTAGAGCTGACTTACCAAATGGCGCGCATGTTACCCTCTACCGATCCAACCAGTATTGAATATAAAGAGTTTAAGAAAACGTTTGGGCAGGATGGCAGTGTGATCTTTATCGGGATAAAAACCGATCAGTTATTCGAACTGGATGTTTTCAACCATTGGTATGAACTTACACGTGAATTGAGGGATGTAAACGGTGTACAGGAAGTGGTTTCCATAACCCGCCTTTATTCTTTAAAAAGGAACGATAGCCTGCGCAAATTCAACTTCATGCCGGTTATCAAATCACAACCTGAAACCCAGTATGAACTAGACAGCCTGAAAAAAGAGATCTATGCTCTTCCCTTTTACGAAGGTCTTCTATTTAACAAGGAAAGCAATTCAACCCTGATGGGAGTGACCCTGGAAGAGGAAAAACTAAACAGCAAACAGCGCGGGGAGATCATCGACATCATAAAAGACAAGGTCCACAATGAATTCAGCCGTCATCATGATATCGATGTTCATTACTCGGGCTTGCCTTTTATCCGCACAGTCACCTCGCAGAAGATAAAAAGCGAACTCAAGCTATTTATTCTCTTGGCTATGGCAATTGCGTCTCTCGCGCTTTTGCTTTTCTTCCGGTCGTTTAAAGCCATGTTCTTTCCCATGCTCATTGTAGTAATCAGCGTGATTTGGGTACTGGGCACAGTAGTATTGCTGGGGTACAAAATCACCATTCTTACCGGCATTATCCCTCCATTGCTGATTATCATTGGTGTTGAGAATTGTATATTTCTGCTCAACAAATATCACCATGAATATAAAACCCATGGCAATAAAATAAAGGCCCTGTCGCGTGTGGTGCAGCGCGTGGGAAACGCCATTTTTCTCACCAACCTGACAACGGCCACTGGCTTTGCAGCTTTTATTGTAACCGGCAACCGGCTGCTAACCGAATTCGGTATTGTAGCCTCCATCAATATTATGGTAGTATTTGCCCTATCGCTCATTCTCATCCCGGTTTTCTTCAGCTTTTTGGCACCACCGCAGGAAAGGCACATCAGGCATCTGGATAATAAAAATACCGTGGCTATGCTAAACCGCGTTGTTCACATGGTATACAATCATCGCCGGATTATTTATTCCGTTACCGGGATTTTACTGATTGCCGGTGTTTTTGGTGTAACCAGGTTGAAAACCACCGGGAACATCGTGGATGATATCCCTAAAAAGGACCGTTTATACCAGGATCTGGTCTTTTTTGAAAAGGAATTCAAAGGCATCTTACCCCTCGAGATCACCATTGATACCAAAAAGAAACGGGGCATTATGCAGCTTTCCACCATCCGTAAAATTGAGCGCTTGCAGGACACCCTTAAAACTTACCCGGAGTTTGCTCAACCACTTTCCATTGCGGAACTTGTTAAATTCAGTAAGCAGGCCTTTTTCAGGGGTAACCCCGATATGTATTCACTTCCAAACCGGCATGAGAAAAACTTTATTATGTCGTATATGCCCAAGCTCGAAGGGCAACAAAATCGCAGCATACTGGATAATTTCGTAGATTCCACCCTGCAAAAAACCCGCATCAGTGCCCAAATGAAAAACATCGGCACCACTGAAATAGAACGCATAAAAAATGATCTCAGACCCAAGATCGATTCTATCTTTAATCCTTCAAAATATGATGTTAAACTTACAGGGACCAGTGTAGTTTTCCTGAAGGGCACAACATACCTGGTGAATAACCTGCTAATGAGCCTGGCCCTGGCTATCGTGGTTATTGCCCTTTTAATGGCGGCATTGTTTACATCCATCAAAATGGTGGGCATTTCCCTTATCCCCAACATTTTGCCGCTGGTACTTACAGCCGCCCTGATGGGATATACGGGCATTACCATTAAACCTTCCACCATACTGATCTTTAGTATTGCCCTGGGTATTTCGGTTGATAATGCTATTCACTTTCTCTCAAGATACCGCTTGCAATTGCGGCATACTCAATTCAATATCAAAGAATCGGTTATTGCAGCGCTGCGCGAAACCGGCTTTAGTATGATCTACTCCTCCATTGTATTGTTCCTTGGTTTTGCCATTTTTACCCTTTCCACCTTCGGTGGGATTGAAGCCATGGGATTCCTTATTTCATTCACGCTATTAGTAGCCGTTTTATGTAATTTATTTGTGCTTCCATCATTATTACTATCTTTGGATAAGCGTATCACAACAAAAGCTTTCCGGGAACCCTACCTGGTTATTTTTGATGAGGTGGAAGATATCGACCTGGAAGAGCTTGAGATTGAAGAAGGCGATACACGAGGTTCAGCCTAAAGAAAAACATGCGAGTTCATTAAAGGAATTTAAACATATTGATATGAAAGGCATAATCCTGGCCGGCGGAGCGGGAACCCGGCTTCACCCGATAACCCGCGCAAT
>JAIPAP010000118.1 GCA_021740045.1 Bacteroidales bacterium | reverse complement strand
GAGGAAACGATCCTGAAACCCTTCACCCTGTGAGGCGTGAAAACAACTGGATGACCCGTAACCTGGTGCTGGCCCGTAATTTTAATTTCACCAATGTGGATGAGCTTTTCACTAAGCTGGTGGAACTTGGTCAGTACCCTATTGAAACTTCCGATACCATTACGGTATTGGAAAAGATCGGGCATTTCCTGGATGAAGAAAACGAAGAACAATACCGGTATTTCAGAGATCAGGGCTACTCGAAGAAGGAGATTTCCACCAAAATAGCCGAAAACCTCGATGTTCAAAAGATACTTCAAAAGTCGAGTACTGCCTGGGACGGTGGTTATGTGATTACCGGGATGTTTGGCCACGGTGATGCTTTTGTCATGCGCGATCCGGTAGGTATACGTCCTGCTTTCTATTATATGGATGATGAGATTTTTGTAGCAGCCTCGGAACGGCCTGTAATCCAAACCGCCTTCAATGTGCCTCTTGAAAACATAAAAGAAGTTAAACCCGGGCATGCCCTTATTATGAGGCGCAAAGGGGTGTTGGAAGAGAAAGTATTCCGTGAGCCTGAGGAGCAGCGCTCCTGTTCTTTCGAACGCATTTATTTTTCGCGTGGAAGCGATAAGGACATTTATGAGGAAAGGAAAAAACTGGGCAAGCTTTTAACGCCATCCATCATCGAAACCGTTAACTATAACCTTGATGACACTGTGTTTTCCTATATCCCCAATACGGCGGCCGTTGCCTATTACGGTTTAATGGAAGAACTTCATGATTTTTGCAATACCATTAAAAAAGACCTGATCCTGGAACAAAAGGAGAACCTTACCCCGGAGCGGTTGGATGAGATACTGAGCTTTAGGCCAAGGATGGAAAAAATCGCCGTAAAAGATATCAAGCTACGAACCTTCATAACCCAGGAAAGTCAACGTGATGACCTGGTTGCCCATGTGTATGATGTTACCTACGGAAAAGTGCGCAATGGCATAGATAACCTGGTGGTTCTCGATGATTCCATTGTACGGGGCACTACCCTGAAGAAGAGCATTATCCGCATACTGGCAAGGCTTAATCCCCGTAAGATCGTTATCGCTTCTTCGGCGCCACAGATCCGTTATCCCGATTGCTACGGCATCGATATGGCCAAGCTAAGCGACTTTATCGCCTTCCAGGCAGCTATTGCTATGCTTAAAGAAAGCGGGCAAACTCATATCATTAATGATGTTTATAACAAATGTAAATCGCAAGTTTCACTGCCTAAGGAAAAAATGGTGAACTACGTAAAAGAAATCTACAAACCCTTTAAGGCCAACCAGCTTTCCGAAAAGATATCCGAATTGGTAACCCCGCCCAATATTCATTGCAAAGTCCAGGTTGTTTACCAAACCATCGAAGACCTGCATGAGGCCATCCCAAACCACAAAGGCGATTGGTATTTCACCGGTAATTATCCAACGCCGGGGGGCAACAAGGTGGTTAACCAGTCTTTTATCAATTATATTGAAGGCCGGAATGAACGGGCGTATTGATTGGATGAGGGGTTCTTTTCACTCGCTTTTTGCCTTTACCTTACTACTACAGCTCAACGGCCTTTTCGATCTTTCCGGTGATTTCCTGAAACTCCTCATCGGAAAATTTGAGTTTTTCCTGGGCAAAGTCCATATCATAAATGGAATTGATGGGGATAAGATGTATGTGGGCATGAGGCACCTCAAGACCGATCACGGTTACCCCGATACGGGCACAATCAACCACTTTTTCCAATCCCTTGGCCACTTTTTTGGTAAATAACTGCAGGTTTTTATAGGTTTCGTCATCGAGGTTAAAAAGGTCGTCTACCTCTTTTTTGGGGACACAAAGGGTATGGCCTTTAGCAAGAGGATTAATGTCGAGAAAAGCAATGCAATTGTCATCTTCGGCCACGATATAACCCGGAAGTTCCCGATTGATAATTTTTGTGAAAATACTGCTCATTTTTTCGCTCGTTTTTGTTAAAGGTTAAAGATACCTATTTTTTATGAACCTTCCCTTGTGATTTCAACAATTTCGAGATTGAGTTTACCGGCAGGGACTTCAATTTCAGCTTTTTCGCCTTCCTTTTTACCCAGCAAACCTTTTGCGATGGGGGAGGTAACTGAAATTTTTCCCGCACGAATATCGGCTTCCTTTTCGGGCACAATGGTATATTTCATAGAAGCGCCGGTTTTGGAGTTTTTTAGTTTAACCGTTGACATGATCAGGATTTTAGAGTCATCCATTTTCGATTCATCGATCACCCGAACATTCCTGATCAATTCCTGTAGTTTGGATATCTTCATTTCCAGCATGCCTTGCGCTTCCTTTGCTGCATCATATTCAGCATTTTCGGAAAGATCACCTTTATCCCTGGCCTCGGCAATTTGCCTCGAAATTGCGGGACGCTCAACGTTGATCAGATGATTTAATTCATCTTTCAACTTTTGTAACCCTTCTTCCGTATAATATCTGATATCGGACATATCACTATTTTTTTCATTGGTAAATAATAGAAAATGACAAAAAAGACCCTTTTTTCCAAAGGGCCTTTTTTGAACGATATAAGTGCTTAAAAATGATCTACAAAGATAATATTTTTGGCACAATTACAAGTTAATTCTTGCACCAATTGTATGTGTTCCGTCAAACGGATCAGTAGAGCGATACGAGTAATCAACAGAAAATGCCGAGCCTTTTTCCTCATTGAGCGGTACCTGAACGGTTAACCCGGCAGTGGGGCCTGTGTATACAGTGGTACGATCGGCATCGGTTGTAATACCTTCTTCATAACTATATCCTCCACGCAAGTAAAGATATGATTTAAGGTTATACTCCATACCGAAAGTATATTGGTCTTTGCTAAAGGAATTGGATGTAAAGTTACCGGCCAGGGTCAAAACATGCCCCAAGGCAAGGTCGATATCATAAGCAGCCCCTATTCGAAGCTGCGAAGGCAATTCATATTCGGCTGAGCGTTGCTCAACGGTAAACTTATCATCCTGTCCCGGGAGAATACTCCTTATTGACAAACCGTCGCCGGAAAACTGCATAGTGGGTCCAACGTTACGCAAGGTAATTCCAAATTTGATCTGATCGCGGGCACCGGTTACATATTGGATGCCTGCGTCAATGGCAATACCTTGTGCACTCTGGTCGGAGATGCTCTCCGAGAGGATCTTCAGATTAAAGCCACCATAAATACTATTGGAGAATGCTTTAGCATACCCCACACTAATGGTGAGGTAACTGGGAGCAAAATCACCTATCCCGCCTTCGGGGAGGTCTTCGGTACGCTTGGGAATATCGCCAAAGCTCATGCTCATGATGCTCATTCCCATTACTCCGTTTTCTCCCACGGCTTGGGTAAACCCAAAGTTCATCACATCAATATCGGAACCTTTAAGCCACTGGGTATTTGAAAATATTACCTCGGTACGTTCGGTAAAGGCTATTCCGGCTACGTTTGCAAACATACTTTCCAAGCCACGAACGTTGGCAGTATTCGCACCACCCCACCCTGCGCTACGCGCCCAGGGGTTTATTAGCAATTCGGATGCACCGGCCTCACCTGACCGGTCCTTGTTACCGGCTTCCAGTGTTGTGGTATTAAGGACCAAAACACTGAGAAAGAAAACAGCTATCAGATATCTATAAAAAGTTTTCATATTCAATATTTTTAATGTTCTCAATTTTGTTTTCATCAGATGAGGTATTTTAGAATGCATTCAAGTCAATTGGCCTGAGTGAACCAAACCATTTCACAACTTTCTGACCGATACCCGGTGCATCAATATGGATCAGGTATAATCCACCGGCAATCGGGATACCGGCGAAGTTCTTCAGATCCCAGTCAATGAACGTAACCTCTTCATCCTTTGTAAACTGCCTGATAAGATTACCGTCAATGGAATAGATTGTAATGGTACACTTACGCGGCAAGTTGATAATCTTCACCCGGTTATCCAACTGATTGGTTTCATAAGTCGAATAAGCATAATAGGGGTTTGGAACCACGCCTATCTGATCGAGCTTGGAAGAAGCTATATCAACAGCATCTTGTCGTGTTGAAACACCTTCTGTTGAAAACTCATACATGGGGTAATTGTTATTCCGGCCGTCGGTGTACATGCTGTCGAGTTCGGTAACCGGTACCGAGTAACGTTGATAAGGTTTTTGAACCCGCAAACGAATTCTCGCATCGGACGACATAAACTCTTTACCTTCAACGCTTATTGGGATATTTACCCACAAGCACGATCCATAGACATAGTCACGTGGTTTGAGCAAGCCTTCCGGTATTGGTGGCGGAAATTTAAGGCTATCGAGCATATAGCGCGCTGATTTTCCTGCATCATAAGGCGGATTATCATAAGAATACTCGTAAGTATCGGCAAATACCTGTTTAAAATAGCGGTGACCCATTACATATACGTAATGCATACCACCAAACACATACTCAAAGCTATTCTCATCTAAAACATTTGAAGTGGGGTTCCACATCATGTCGCGGCCGTTTTCCTTCACCAGCCATGAATTCTCACCAAACATCATATTGAGGCGTTCACCGGTTTCAACATTAATGGCATAGCCGGGGAACCAGCCCATGCCCGTTTCGGCGATATAGTTGGGGTCTGCCGGATTATCACTTGGCCCGCTTCCAACAGGAGCTGGATTACCATCCTTATCAACGGATTGTCCGGCCCTGGGTGAATATTTTTCAACACCACCTTCGGACAATGATGCATCGGGGCTCATCTCTATAACGGGGCAGCGTGTCCATTTTGACTTATCGGATGTAATGACCACATCGACACTGGATAGGGTACCGTTGTTTTGTTCTTTCGATACTCTTCGATAAGCAGGGGTAAGGTCGGCGTATTCACTTTGAGCCACCATGTAATAAGGCGCCCAGGTACCACCCACTACTTTTTCATATTCACCATCCGGGTCCCAGGCGGTACCTTGGGGTGTTCCGCTGCTACCCAGGGTGAGGTTCCAGTCATTACCAAAAGCCGGGTTATCGGGATCGGTACCAGAACCTGAACGTATCCAGTTGGTATTGTTGGGGTCATCAGTGTCGGCTAAGCCTGTTAACCATCGTTTGGAGCTATCGGCAAAATCGATAGAACTTTCAATAAAGCCGTTACCTTCAGCAAATGAAGTATCCGTTCCAATGATAAGTTGCTCAAAAGGATTAACCTCCTGCTTAATATTGATTGAGAAACCCAGATCGAGGAAAAGAACTTCATCTTCAACAATGATAGCGGTATCGGATTTGTAGCCTTTTCCGGTTGCTTCGTCAATCAGTGTCCAATTACTAATACGGATATTGGCAGTATCGATCCACTTTTTACTAACATTGGCATATTTACCACCCCAATCGGGAGCCACCATAGAATCGAATCGAATGGTATATTCGGCATTTTTAACATTAAGCGGATCGATAATTTTAATATCAATAGGACCAGCGCCTTCTTTGTATTTTGCTTCCAGGGCTGCCGGATAGTTTTCGCTGGTGATATTATTTTCTATAGGATCATAAGGCGGTTTCGAAACGATAGCTTCTTCGGTTTCCTCCGAAAGTTCCAGTATGTTTCCTCCGTTACCATGTCCTTGTATGCGTGTGATTTCCACACCGTCGCCATATTTACTTTGGGGTTGCACCTGACCTACCGTTTGATGGGGGATAGCTGTGTAAACCCTGATGTTCTTCCTGCCGGCAAGGTAAGGTTCTTTCTGACCCCGAATACCGATAATGCCGGGTTCCTGACGTTGCGGATCGGCGCTATAGGTCATGTAATTATTATGAGCATAGGAGAGAGCCAGGTAATAATATTGCTTATGATTTACCAAAGGTTCACCGCTAAAGGCATCGATTTGCAGTGTGAAGCTATGGCGAATACCTTTATTGGTCCCAGCCACTTCCTGAACAGGCACATTGGCATCGAGTGATTCATCGAAGTAATGGTTAATAATGGTTGTTACATCATTCTTAATGTCACATTGGAATACTTCCCTTGCCTTGTTCGGATCGTCAAGGTCGGAAACAGACACCTCGGGGTTAGCCAGTTGGAATACTTGGTAGCCTTCGAAGTTATAAGTTGTATCATAGTAATCCCTATCGACATCCTCAAGGAGTGAGTCGTGGGGTAAATCAATATAGGGATCGTATTCTTCATATTGTTCATTGTAGTTACTACCGGGATCATTGGTTTTACGGTTTGTGATGTAAAATACCAATTCCTGGTTCATTTCTCTAACGGTAAGGTCGGGAGCGTTCGGGCCGTCAATAACATCAAAGCAGTTGTCGAAGAGTTTCTGGCAAACGTCGTCAACTACTCTTAGCAGTTCAACCGAAGCAAAAGGTCCACCTGAGGTGGCTCTGGCCCAGGGAATTCCTACCGTAATGTAGTTAACAGCACCCGGCTTCAATTCGAAAGGACCGGCCGATTGCATAAAGCGGCGGTCATGCTCTTGGTTATCGGCGGTTTCTTCTGTCCAGTATACAGGACCATTCGGCGGCAGTCCATCGGTACCCCAGTTACAGGGGTCGGAGTCGCCGGGAAACATAAAGTCACATTCAGGTCCGTAAGCCCCTGATGATTGGTGAGCATTTCCACCATAGATCATCTTGGTACCGTCTTTCCATATTCCCCTAAGGAAGTTGTAATATTCAGGGGCGTAATCGGGATCAGTCATATAATCCGGAACACCGGTATTGTTGTGATATACAAAACGGCGCATCCCGAAACGCTCATTGTCCACAATACCATCACCAAAGTTTACTCCATTAATGGCTGAGCCGTCATCGGGGTTTCCTGCCGGGAGGTTAAAATTGAATTCCTCACAATTATCGCCATTCCAGCCGGCATTATCTTTACCGTCGGGATCAACATAAGGCCCCTGGAAAAAGTCAACACCAACTGCAGGTGGCTGTTCGCCATAGGCAAAATACTGACCGTTACCATCAACAGGCTTACCATTGTAGCAATAGCCCAATCCACGTTCAACATCACAGCCAATGTAGTCGTCGGTAGCAAAACCCAGGTCGGTGTCTACCCACTGGCTAAAATAGGTATCGCGCAGGGTAAAAGTCGAACGGTTTATGATTTCATAACTATAAAAGGTCATGTTGTTAATTACATCATTGGTGGAAAATCCAAAGGCCTGCCCCCTGATTTCCAACCCAATGGCCTGACCTTCGGTCTCGGTATGGATATTCCCTTTATCATTAAATACCCACCACAAGGTTTCGTCACCTTTAATAACCTGGTCGGCCAGGATACCCCCTTCAACAATACCCTGTTCATCTTCAACAGTAGGGGTTTTGCTCTTACATAGGTCATTATCAAGGTCATAGTATGGATAATCACCATTTAAGGGATTATAGGTCCCATCGCCATCCCTGTCGAAGAAAGGCGCGAGGTAATAGCTCTGTCCCTTTGTAATATCGCCGTGGGCAGGCCATTCCAAAATTTCGGTGGGGATATTGTAATTTGGGTACTCTTGTTTATTGTCCCACCAGGCATTGAAATTGTCGATTTGCTTCCGGGTGATGGGGAATAAACGGTCATACTTTTCGCATGTTTCCGGCTCAATAGATGCACTTCCATCAATGGTCAGCGGGCCGGGCCAGTAGTCGTTACCACCACCAAAGTCAGGACCTTGACGGTAGCGAACAGCAGCAAGCTTCAACTGATCGTTGGCGTCAACGCCACCAATCCAGAGCGAGGCTGAAAACATGGATGTTTTTCTTGAACCGCGTGGAATTTCATAATCGGCATTTTCGAAATCCCACCACATATCGCCACCGGTATTAATCCGGCAGCGTACGTTGTTAACATCAAGATATTTAAAACCTGAACCGGGTAAACACCCTGCAGCTGTTGATTTCAGGTTTGATTTTTTCTGATCTCCTTTTTCGCCCTTATATTTTTCCGCATAGCCTGTTTGTACCATGAACAGACTGAGTAATGAAATTATTAGGACTCGGGTTATATTTTTCATAATGCTCAAAATTTATAATCTATCTAAAATATATTCTACCATTTAGTTTGCTTAGAAGTTTAGGATCAATCCAAGACGAATTCGCCGGGGACTGCTATAGTTATATGGGCTGTTGATGCGAAGCCTGTACATATCGAGGTATGATGGGGTATTGAGCTGCTGTTCAATCTGACTTTGATATTGGTCGGCAGCAAGATAACCGTCATCATCCGGTTCGCCGGTAGCCCGGTATACGTTCATTACGTTTTGGGTATTAAAGACGTTAAGAACCTGAAGATAAATATTAAGGGTTGCACCACCCTTGTTATCGTCACCTGCTTTACCCCAGCTCAGGTTAATATCACGGTCCAAACGGGCATCAACCCTAAATTGCCATGGCAATCGTGAACCATTCAATGAACCTTTAATAATGGGGTTTGGGCTGGTAATCGGATAAATGGTGCTCGATTGTGTATAAGGTACACCCGAGCCGCCGGTCACAACAAAGTTTACACCTGTATTCTTAAGTAGCTGTACGTTTTTGGAACCATCTTCAGTAACTTTCGAAATGGTAGGGCCAGTATATTTTTTACCCTCACCATAACGGAAGTCAAACAGAATGTTGATGTTATGACGACGGTCAAAATCAAGGGGAATCAGTGTTCTCAGGTTTGGCTGACCGGAACGGATCAAAGCGCTCGAGGTATTGATATCGGAACCGGTACCTTTCGCAAACTGCAAGGTATAACTGGCACGCAAGCGGGCATTGTTGGTTCTTCGCAAGTCATAGGTAACCGTTAAACCTTTTACCGTACCAAAGTCAATATTATTATATGAATAATAGGTCTTCGGATAAGCGGCTGTATACCTGTATGACTGGATCATATCCCTCATTTCCCTGTAGAAGGTTTGTATGATCAGCGATGAAGAATTGGTGAGCTTTTGCTGGAAACCGAGTTCATAGTCCACGGTTCGTTCCGGTTTCAGATTCGGATTATTGATGGTAGGACTGCTTTGAGTCGCCATAAAGAAATATTCCGTGGGTAATACTTCAGATGCCCGCTTTGGGCGCTGTGTAAGCACATCATAGTGTGCAAAGAACAAGGCCTCATCCGAAATCGGGAATGAGAATGAGATACGCGGCATATAGGTTAATTGCGGCTCATAATCGGTAAAGGCGCTCGCTCTTACCACTTGATCATCCGGTTTTTCCAATGCAGGCTGAACACCGTTACCGGCATCCAGTATAGTTTCGGGGTCGGTAGTTACAATACCTTCCGAGTTATACCATTGATCCTCGAAACGGTAACCGGTAATCCGGTTAGCATCCTTATTGTTATCAACATATACTGTATAATCATCACCCATATTACCGGGGATCGGGCCTAACTCATCCGGGTTATAGCTATCGGAAAACTGGCCATTTTTCAATTCACCTACGGTAACAGCCGGGTACAATACGTAAGGATCTTTCAATACCATTTGGTTGGCATCAAAGCGGTCAACGCGTAATCCCACATTGAAGATCAAATCTTTAAAGGCAAATTTATCCTGCACATAGCCGGCCATATAAATAGGCTGGAATGGCGCTATGGGCCGCAGGTTATTTCCGTTTTCATCGGTTTTGGTGAAGAAATCTTCAAAACTTGGTGTTGTTTCCAACTTGTCTCCACTGTAATCGTAGCCCCAATAAGTTGTCAGGTAATCCCCGTTATTCAGCATTTCATCGGCGCTGAACATATCCACTGATAAAGGCTCGTTCAATTGTGTTGTGTGGCGTTTGCCATTGTTGTCGTAGTAACTAATGGTATAGGTGTTGGGGTCATAACTGTCAATATCAACCCAATCGGTACCATCAACCGGTAATCCCATCATTTGACGGAGACTCTTATCAAACTGTCGCTGTGATGGAGCATCGTAAAGCCTGTCATAGTTTACGGTATCCTGGAAAACGCCGTTCAAACGCACGTATTCGGCGCTACCGAAATCTAACTGTTCAATGTGCGCGTTGGTCAACCCGCGCATTACACTCCAGAATGCTTGTGGGGCATAGTTATATCCCCTGTTGGTTCGCTGCTCATATTGCAAGCCAAATTTTATCTCATGGTTACCAATGTCGGCTGCCCCATGGGCATTGATCCCTATTTGCTCATTATCACGAATGGAGTAACCCGATTGAATACTTCCGGGGGCTCCCCACAATCCGTATACAGGATCAGGAGTCATTCCATTTAAGAGGCCTTTACCCGAAATGATATCGTCCTTTTTACGATAATGACCCTCCGGATCGGGATACAAATCATAAAAAGCCTGTGTATAGTTGGAAAGAATAGGGTTAACCTCTGCATGGGTAAAATCAATCAAGGTATCGTTAAAACCATTGTGGTAATAGATCGGATCGGCTCCGCCAAATATGGTATCTTCACCCAGTTCATAAGACCGTTCATAGTAGGTATCAAATTTACCCACGTAACCGTACTTAAAGAGATCATCCTGATGGGTGGGATCTTGCTGGGTTCTGCTATATTGTGTATAGTCGGCTTGTATGGTATAATAAACATTCTTGATTAACGCCTCGCTTTCCGAATCGGTTGGAAAACGATGGGTGAATTTCCCAAACACACGCCACGTATTGGTAAGTGTTTGTGAGTTGTTTTCATAATTGAATAATGAATGGTAATAGTTGAAGTTTGAATTATCGCTATAACTCATGTTACCACCGAAGGTGAGGTTGGTATTCGGGGTGGTTCTCACATCGAGTTTACCGGATATGTTCATGTTCAAATCTTCATTGTTGAGGGTGGCATCGAGATGCTCAAAGTCACTCATACGGAGGAACTCGGCATTTTGATACAAACCGGCTCCCGTACCTGAAAGGCGGTAAGGCTGCTCTTCGATCCCGGCAAGCACATCATCTTTTACCTTGTGAACCCCGATACTAAAAGGATTTCCATCTTCACGATAAATGCCTTCACCGGCAATAAAAAATCCGAGCAAGGCTTTATCATTCCTTTTATTACGGATCAACGGGCCCTGGAAGTTTACACCAACACGGTTATAACCGTAGGCGTCGAGATATTGAGAGGTTTGTGCTTCAACACCACCGGCAAATGAGCGCGACGGGCCCTTGGTGGTAACGTTAATTACACCACCGGTAGCGTCGCCATATTGGGCAGGCAAACCGCTAAGCACAACCTGAACCTGCTCAATAGCCGATTCGGGAAGGCTTGAAGTCCCGGTAACTTTTACACCGTCGATGTACATTACCGTACCTTCCTCGCGGGCACCGCGAATTGAACCACGCTCGCCGTCACGCGAGAATACACCACCCACCGTAACAGCTACCGCATTGGCAGACTTGTTCGGCATTTTATCAATTTCCTCCGATGTTACCGTTGCACCCCCGGAAGTTTGATCCTTATCGATAAGCGGTACCTTGTAATCCACCACTTCATAAGTCTCAAGTTCCACGGCAGTGGACTCCATCTCGATATTGTAAAACCGGATTTGATCCGATTTAATAACAATACCACTTATCATGATGGGTTTGTAACCAACATAAGTAGCCTTGAGATCATACTTAGCAGGCTCGAGTGGTTTAATAGTGTAGTTTCCTTCAAAATCGGAAGTTGTACCAGCAACCTGATTACCATCCTGCTCCAGTATAATGTTGGCAAATGGAATAGGTTCGCCGGTTTCCTTATCCAGGACTTTTCCCTGTAAAGCCCCTGATTGTGAAAATACTAACATACTAGTTGTTAGTACGATCCCAATAGTTAATAGTAAATTTTTCAGCATGCCATATAATTTTATGTTAGATATACTTTAAGGATTTTCTAAAAATGACCGTAAAATTAAAAATAAATTAACTTATCATAAAAATTTTTTCCTTTATGCATCCAATCTACCTTAAGTTAAATCCTGTTAATACGGTCTTTTCAAGATTTCAGAAAAAATTACCGCTTTTCTCAGGTCAAAACCAATCGCTTCCCGGGCTCCTTCCTCTCCCGACTCATAATCAGCAAGTTCATCCTCAAGCACCGATTCGCCTTCAAAAAATTCATCATTTCCACCAATAGTGTCGGCATCAAGAGGAATGAA
>JAIPAP010000117.1 GCA_021740045.1 Bacteroidales bacterium | reverse complement strand
CCTGTTTCCGCCAAACCGGCGGATGAAAAGGACAGGGTTCATTAGGCTTTATGTTCCGCCGATAGTCGGACAGGTGAACTCATCCGCCAGCTGGCGTAGTGTGGACTTTTACTTTTCTACGGAGGTTCAATAAAATAAGCGGGTGGTATTATTCAAGGCAAGTTGTTATGATCAAGAATCTATTACAGACTGAACAGCGCTCTGGCTGTATGCCCAGCCTGGTCTTTGCAATTTCAACCCATTCTGCCTCTACTTGTTGCCAGGGCATTAATCCGTGAGCTTCCCCTTAGCTGTTCTTCAAAATTTGGCAACGTGCTCCCGAAATCCGGGGACTTCGCTTTTGGCTTTTTCGATTAAAGTTTTAGCTGAATTAGGCTTGGTGTTGAGCCAACCATAATTTTTTGTAGTTTTACCCTTAACATTTAAATTTTTAATTATGTTATGAGCTAATACCTCCGGCAGCTGGTGTGTTCTTTAGCTACAGGAGGTTGACTTCAACACGCTGTTATACGCTATGCGAACGACATAGAAAGTTTCTGGTGCCAGTTATAAGCCATTTATCTACAGAGTGCCCCGCCGCAGGACGCCCTTCCCGCACAGGCGAATACAGCGCTCCGTTACCTGCAAGCATGAGTAGTGCGAAATGACAAAGAAAGCAAAGACTTAAACATACAATAAAAGGTTAAGATGAATGATGATATAAAAACAATTTACGATTTTGACCATCGATTAATTCGTGAATATTTTTTAAGCGTGGAACGACAAGCTCCAGGAAGTCCTCAAGTGACAATTCAGGCATTACACTTTGTTAACAACCTGACCCATAATTCCAGAATTGCTGATATTGGATGTGGGACAGGTGGACAAACTTTGGTAATAGCGCAAAACGCTCCGGGAAAGACTACTGGAATTGACCTTGCTCCGGAATATATCGAAAAACTAAATGAAAATACCCAACAGTTTAACCTGCAAAATAGAGTAAAAGGGATCGTTGGTTCAATGGAAAACCTTCCTTTCGGGGAAGAGGAGTTTGACTTGATTTGGTCGGAAGGAGCGATTTATAATATTGGATTCGAACGAGGTTTGAACGAGTGGCGAAAATTTTTGAAAAAAGGCGGATACCTGGCTGTTACAGAAAACACTTGGTTTACTTCGGAACGACCTGCAGAGATACAAAAGTTTTGGCAAAAAGCCTATCCTGAAATAGACACGATTTCGAATAAGGTTGCCCAAATGCAAAAAGCAGGATACATGCCAACTGCTATCTTTGTTCTACCTGAAAATTGTTGGACAGAACATTTTTATCCACCGCTGATAGCAGCTCGCGAAATCCTTTTGAAAAAATACGCAGGAAATCAAGCTGCTGAAGATTTTATAAAATTTGAAGAATATGTAACAACATTATATTACAAATATAAAGCATATTTCGGTTATGCCTTTTATATCGGAAAGAGAATGGAATAATACCAGCAGGTAAAATGCTATATGCACAATGCGAAGCAGCTTGTATGATCTCGGGTTATCGTTTTTAGCTATATTTTTATCTAGCGGACCAGAAATCGTCTTTGTAGATTCCTTACGGTGCATACTGCTTTCCGTTACAGGGCATATAGGAAATAACCTGCACTTAATCAGTTTTTAATCAACTATTAAAGCATGAAAAAGATAGCGACGGCAAAAGAAAAAATAGAGTCCAACTTCAGGCAACAGGTACAAAAGGATAAAAAAGTAGAGAATGCCTATTTGCTGGTTCATTCCGAAAAACTCGGTGTTGACCTCAATATTGCCGAGGGGAAAACCGGGGAAATTCAGGCCAACCCAGAGCAAGCCAACCATCTGGCTTCGGTGGGTAAATTGTTTACAGCTACCCTCGTAGGTATGCTGCAGGACAAAGGGCTGCTGTCTTTTGACGATAAAATTGCCAAATATCTTGATGCAGACCTGATGCACGGTTTGCATATTTATAAGGGCAAAGACTATTCCGGTGATATCAGCATCAAACACCTGCTAAAACAAACGTCCGGGTTAAATGATGTCTTCTTCCCATTGCTTAAAAAGATGATGGACGACCCGAATCTTGAAATGACGGTAAAGGAAGCACTGGAATGGGGAAAGGCTAATCGTAAGCCCGTGGGTAAGCCCGGCCGGAAACATTTCTATACCGATACCAATTATTATTTGCTGGGTTTGATCATCGAAAATATTACCAAAAAGCCTTTTCATGAAGCTGTTCATGAAATGATACTGGAGCCGTTGAACATGGATAATGCTTATATTAACGGCTACTCCGAACCGAAACGCAAACCCGAATATCCTCCGGCAAATATCTATCTTTCCAACACCAATTTCATTGATAATAAAAGAATAGCAAAGATCGACTATGCAGGAGGAGGTATTGTAGCACCTTTGAGCGAATACCTGGTTTTTATGAAAGCATTGGTTAATGGGCAATTGGTAAAGGAAAACACATTGCATCAAATGATTCATGATGATGTGACAATGGGTTTTCCTGCCATAGGGTTTAATTATGGCTATTCCGTTTGGAAGCCCAAAGCCATTCCGGTGCTGATGCCCAAAAAGTATTTTTGCTGGGGCTGTGTAGGTGTTACCGGCGCCTTTATGTTTTTCCACCCCGGGACTGAAGCTTACGTTATAGGTACATTTAATGACAAATCCTATACCTCCAAAGCATTAAGATTTATGCTTAGGGAAGTTATTAATCCTTTACAGAAAAATAAATAAACCTAAGGTAATGATAATGAAAAACCCCTGTGGCTATTAACACTAATAAAGCATGCTTCCACCTTCATGCAATTCCGAAGGATAAAAAAAACGAGCTGTATTATTCCAGGGGTTCCACCTGAGTCATAAAGATACATAATGATTGCGGAGATATTTGAGTGATATATCCCATATTAATTTTCATTGGTAAAATGATAGGCATACATCCACTATTTTTCTAAATATCATACGCTCAACATTATAACCAATGTTCGGCAATTTATCAAAAAAAGGGTTAATTTGACAGTTTAAAATCTGATTTCGGGAGCTTTGATAGAAAAACATACTAACTGTCAAATTTTTCTTAATTTTGACGAAAATGTTTTCAAATGATAAAAAACACAACTCCATACGATAGAGATAAGCCATATAACAACCTTCCCTTATTACCACCGGACGATAAGCAAGTTGTCACTATTGCGGTATTAAAAGCGCTGAATAATGCGAATAAAGCCCTGGCAGAGTTAAAAGGACTGGCAAGAAAACTTCCGAATCAATCGATGCTTGTAAACACAATTGCCCTGCGAGAAGCAAAAGCCAGTTCAGAAATTGAAAACATTTTCACAACCGAAGATGAATTATATAAAACACTCACAGCGAATGAGTCGATGATTAACGGTAATGCCAAGGAAGTGTTACGATATAGAGAAGCCTTATGGAAGGGATATAGCGGGATAAGAAATAAAAGAAAATTTACCCTTGATATACTGATAAAAATCTACCAGATAATACAAAACGTAAATGATGGAATCCGCCCACCACAAACAGAGACAGTTATAAAGAAAAGAGGAAGTGGATTGTTGGGTGGCGAAGTGATCTATACCCCACCGAGAGGAAAGAAGGTGATAAATGAGAAATTGAATAATCTGATAGAATATATCAACGATGATGACAAATACGATTATGATCCGCTAATTAAATTAGCAGTTTCGCATTATCAGTTTGAAGCAATCCATCCATTTCGGGATGGAAACGGCAGAGTAGGACGAATTTTGAGTATTCTGTTAATGAATCAGAAATACTTACTGGATACCCCGATTTTATACCTAAGTGCCTATATTATTCAGAGGAAAGATGATTATTACAGGCTCCTAAGTGAAGTAACAAGTCGCAGACAATGGAAAAACTGGATAATCTATATGCTAAATGCTATAGAAGAAACGTCAATTTATACGGTAAATAAGATAGAGGAAATAGATAGCTTGTTTGACAGAACCCTGAAATTAGTTGAAGAGCAATTACCCCATATTAGAAAAGAAGTGGTAGAGAAACTATTTGAACAACCTTACACGAGTCCTAAAAGATTACTGGATAAAAACTTGAAAAGTTTAAATACCGCAAAGAAATATTTAGGACAGATGGAGCAATTGGGAATTTTAGTTCCGGAAAAAATAGGAAAAGAAATTGTTTACCTGAATATAGATTTATACAATTTATTGTCAGAAACATAGAAACTGAAAAACCATACCGGCTACTAACATTAAAACACCAATGTGGCTTATTCCCGCCTTCATATAATTCCGGAGGATAAAAAGAACGGAGTGTATTATAACTGGCGTTCCACCTGAAGCATACAGGTGAGAACGCGTCCGTTGAACAACCCTCAGCAGGTATTGTTAGAGATGTTCACAGTTTTGCTGTTTTAAAAAGGTTTAGATATTTTGGAAATTTTTATACGTAACAGATGAAAAACATTGTATTGTTAGACGGCGGAGTAGGCCAGGAAGTATATAAACGGGCGGGGAAACCGGCTAACCCTATGTGGTCTTCCAGCGTAATGATGAGCCAACCGCATATTGTAAAAGAAGTTCACCAGGACTTTATCAGGGCAGGAGCAAGTGTTATAACAATCAACAGCTACAGTTCCACCCCCACCCGGCTCCGGCGCGATGGAAAGCCGGAGTGGTTTGAAGAGCTGCAAACGCAAGCTTTAACCTTAGCTTCTGACGCCAGGGATGAGCTGGGAGCTATGGCCGGTGACGTGCAGATAGCCGGCTGCTTGCCACCCTTAATTGCAAGCTATACTTCCAACGAACATCCTTTCTCTGAGATTAAAGGGGAGTACGAACAAATCGTGGCTATTCAGAAACCCTACGTCGATTTGTTTCTTATCGAAACAATCTCCAATATAAAAGAAGCACAAGCGGCAATAGAGGTGGCCTTGCAGACAGGCAAAAAAGTCCTGTTGAGCTTTACTTTAGCGGATAACCTCTCAAATCAGTTGCGCTCGGGAGAAACCATTGAGGAAGCTTTGGATTCCATAAAGCAATATCCCATCGATGCACTCCTGTTCAATTGCTCCTTCCCCGAAACAATCAGCGACGGTCTCAAGGCATTAGGACATTTGGATAAACCTTTCGGAGGCTATGCAAATGGCTTTACCTCTGTAGAGCCGCTCAAGCCCGGAAAAACAGTCGACCTGCTGTCGGCCCGGTATGATCTGGGCGAAAAGAAATATGCGCAACATGCCATGGATTGGATTAAAGCCGGGGCCACAATTATCGGGGGATGCTGTGAGGTAGGTCCGTCGCATATCGATTATCTGCGGAGGCAATTGCAGCAGGAAGGGTATATGATAGTCCCGCTTAAATAGTGCTTGTCTTTAAACTAAGTGTAAGCACTAATGAAGCATATTCCCGCCTATCCGGCGGATAAACCCGTCTCCCTTGGAGCCGGATGAAAACGACAGGGTGAATGAGGCTTCATGTCCTGCCTGCCTTAAGGCTTTTAACCTGGATATCTTAAAACGGATAAGGCGGAATTCACTGAGCAGTGATATTCCGCCTTATTTGCGTTCTGTTTTCAGTCTTCGAATCCGTGCTTAATTTTTGAAAAAGTTAAGGCACTTTTAAACCGGCTCTTACTCCACCCCCTCATACTCCGGATATTTCTCCGGCATTTTATTGTTGGGTTGGTCGCCTTTCAGGTAAAACTCAAACCAATTAAGGGTTCTTAGCAGGTAATCGTATTGATTGGTGTTTTTGCGATTGCCGTGGCCTTCGCCGGGATAGACCACAAAACGCACCGGGGCTTCACCGTGCATCTTCATGGCCCGGTATAGCTCTTCGCCCTGGGTAACTGGAATTCGTGGGTCTTCCTCACCATGCAGGATAAGGGTGGGCGTTTTGCTTTGATGGGCATATTTTACCGGGCTTGCCTCCCAAACCTTATCATAATCTTCATGGGTCCAAAAACCCCAGTGCACCAGGTAATCCTCCCACGGAATATCGGTGATGTTGCGTTTGGAAACCTGGTTGGTCACGCCCACAAACACAACCGAAGCGGCAAAGCGCTCAGTAAATTTGGTGGCCGACCAGGCAGCGAAATAACCGCCGTAAGAGCCTCCGCCAATACCTACGCGCTCGGGATCAACCTTGCCTTCTTCCACCAGGTAATCGATACCATCCAGCACATCTTCGTATTCCTTGCCCAGCAGATCGCCAAATCCGGCCATGGTAAAGTCAACGCCACGTCCTGAGCTGGCCCGGTAATTCGGGTAAAATACAAAGAAATCTTTGGCTGCAGCAAATTGTCCCCACCTGGAATAGCGCGAAAGCCACCCGTTCTGTACAGAAGCTTCAGGTCCGCCGTGGATGTACGTAATGAGGGGATACTCCTTACCTTCTTCATAATGCAAGGGGTAGATCAATACCCCGTCGATGCGCATTCCATCGCGGGCTTCATAGGAGACTTTTTCCTGCCGGGCCATTTCAATCTCTTTTAGCCAGGGATTGTGATTGGTTAGCATTTCGGGATCATCTTCCTGTAATGCAAAGCGATAAATCTCATCGGGGTGGGTGGGCCGGTTGCCGTCGAAAACGATCATGTCATCCTGCAAATAAAAGTTGTTGAAAGCAACCTTACCCCCTTCCAGCAAAAGCTCCTGCTTGTTGTTTTTTACATTGATGCTTCGAAGGGTATTATGCACGCTCTCTTCCGAGGCAAACAACAGGGTCTTATTGTCTTGCCATTCCATATCGGTTACCGACAATTCCTGACCTTTCACCAGGTTTTCGAGCTCATCATAGGATTGCCCCTCGCCTACCTCAAGCACAAAAAGGCTTCCGGTAACGGCATCTGCTTCCTTGGCTGCCGCACGAAAGGCCAGCCTTTTGCTGTCGGGGCTCCAGGCCATATTGGCGAGCTTGCCGGGGTTTTCAATCTTCTCGAGGACTTCTCCGGTGCCGGCATCGAGGATATGCACCCGCTTGAACATGTAGTAAGCATCGGTAGTGTTGCGGGGAGCAATGGCGGCCGCTACCTTCTCTCCACTGGGGCTTACTTCGAAATCAAACACAGCAACACCATCCGTCAACTTTTGGTGCTCACCGGTTTTGAGGTCATAGCGGATCAAATCGATGCTGCGCAAATCTTCCTCCACGATCTTCAGGTCAAAACCTTTTTCCAGCAGCTCTTTCTTTTTCTCCGGTTTTGGCTCCAAAGCTGTAAACACAAGCGTTTCTTTATCGATAAATCCATAGGAGCGAATGGAGCGGCTGAATTCAGTAAGCTGCTGCTTACCCGTGCCGTCAACGGAAATGGTAAATAGTTGCATACCTTCATCACCAGCAACCGATTTGCGGTAGGTGATCATTTCAGTTCCGGGCACCCACCCTAAAGACCCGATTTGCACCTTGCCGGTAATCAATGCTCTCCTTTGTTGGTTTTCCAGGTTAAACACATGCAATTCATTGTAAGCTTTACCTTGTCCTTGGCTAATAGGCCTTGGAACATGCAGGGTGTAAGCTACATATTGCCCGCCGGGAGAAACAGCAACCTCCCCAACCGATTTAATATCATTAAGTTGATGGGGTTGCAAGCCATCAGCATGAAGCGATAAAACCGAGCCCAGGATCAGGGCCACGCTTAGGAATAGTTTCTTTTTCATTGTTTTCATAAATAGGTCCGTTTGATTCATAATTCCGGTTCAAATTTAAGAAGAAACCCAATTAAGGCCTATATTGTTGAATAGGGCTAGGGAGGTCTTAGGTTTTTCTTGAGCGTTTTAAATGCAACAGGCTTTTCGGACAGCCCCTTGGAGGATGAGGCCCTACCTCCAAAACAACGGATCAGCGCCTATGGTCCCTTCCAGAAATTTCAAATAGTCATCAGACTGAACATATTTTAATTGTTTCCGGGCTACCTCCAGTTTTTCACCGAGTTGCATGCGTTCCACATATTCATTATTTACCGGATTATTCATGAACTCAGTGATGTACTCAATGCGGTCGAGGTAGAATTTGCTATCGATACCCTGTTTGCGCTTGAGCCGTTCCTTATACCAGCTGGAATTGATCACATAGTCGTAATCGAACAGTTTCCTGACCTCGGGATCGGAAACATCCTTTTCTTCATATTCGCCATAGGCCATAATATGCAAGAGGGCTTTAAGCGGTGGAATGGCGGCTTCCACACTGTCATCTTCAAAATAATTGAGGGCAACCCTTTTATGGGCTTCCACAATATTGTCCACACCATCCACAAAGGCTTCCATATCCTGTTTTTCAGGTCTGAGCATTTCTTCACTGAAAACTGCCTGCGGTTCATCAAAAATACTCTTAAGGTATTTAAAGGCAAAGGTTTTGGTTATGCGGTATCCCAGGCGCGAAGCCAGCACCTTGCGGCCATTGTAGTCAAAATCGTCCACTTTCTCCAGCGAACCACCTTTGATCAGTTTCTGCGGATCGCGGTCTTCCACTTCCATACGGCTCCATAATTCCGGAATAAGCAATGAAATATCGTGATCGACACGAGAGTGGGTTCCAACATGTCCGGCAGCGCTGGTAAAGCCCTGGTAACCGGTCAGGATGTAGGATAACAGCGCATTATTCAGATCAGTAACCGGGCTCAGCATGTTGAAGGGACCTTTGGTAAGGGCGCCCTCCGAACCGGCTCCGGTGGTGGAAGGTGATTTACCGGTAAGGCTGCAAATAAAGTCCATGAACAGCTCCGGCAATTCCTGGTAATGAATGGGGTTGTATACACTTAGCGCCCGTATACCTTCTTCCTTATCCGGCGGATTGTTGCGCCGCCCGGGCAACACGGCATTAATGGGATAGCTCACCGCCTCGTCAAGAGGGATTTTTTCCGAAAAACGAATGCCCATTTCCGCCAGGTAATCGTCGATGGGATTCACCAGGTCGGGGCGGGTTTGCAGGTAGCGTGGATTTTTCGAAGGCTCACCATTGACCATGCGGGGATGCGATGGCGTAATGAAATAATGGCCCGAATCATCGCGGCTACCTTCCCGAATAAGCTTTTGAATGGGAGGTGTATAAAGATCGAAGTTGATGGCATCCTCCACAATGCGTTTGCCGTCATCTGAGGTCAACGGCTCATAATTGGAGGTAAAGTTGTTGCGTAAGGAAAGGTCGGCCTCGGCTTCCTTGTCATAACCACGAACCACCGCCTCATCGGGACGTTGGAAGAATTTCGACTCGCAGTTTTCCACTACCTTTACCGATGGATTCTTATAACGCCTGTCGAGGTATTTGAAATGCCTTGTTGGCAAAGTGAGCGATGCTGTGATATCATCTTCCATCTGTATTTTGGCTGCCGCAATAAAATCAGCGCGGAGCTTATGCAGGTGCCAGGAAGTATCATCCACAAAGCCCACCCTGAGGTAGCTTGCACTGATCTTTCGGTTGTTGAACAACAATTCGTGGCCCCGCTGTCCATCGATCATATCGGTGGTGAAATAATCTTGCCAGTCCTCGCTCATGCGCTCAGGACGATAAAAACGTTTCACATAAAAAATCAGGGCTTTCACATGACCCGGGATACTGTTCAAAAAGGCATTGTATTCATCGGAATAAAGTGTTGACGGGGTCAGGAGCTTAATAACCGAACCCAGAGTGCGCCTCTCCGAAAGTATCGGTCTGTCATCATGCTCATGATTCTCGGGGTGCTTCCAGCGGTCGGCGTAATCCCGTTTGATCAGGTCATCGGCCAGTTTGAAGTCTTCCTCAAAATCATGAATAAAAAATGATCCGTAAATTATGGCATTAAGCAGGGATTTGGATATCTCCGATTTACCTCCACCCGAAACCGTACTGGGTTTATGGCAGAATGTACCGTGGGCATTGGTGCTCACCAACCGCCACTCAGGGTAAGAAGGATGCTTTTCCATATGCAGCTTATGCCCCGACGGATAAATATAAAAATTACCCGGCTGAAGGCTGATCTTTTGCTCCTTGCCATCTTTCATCCATTTTACGCCACCTTTGTATAAATCGATGGTGGTATCCTCGGGGATATAAATGATGTTATTGAAATGCCTGTCGATGCCATATCCTTCGGGTTGCAGCTCCATCCGTTCACCGAATTTTTCCACCACATCCTTAAAGGTATAGTTCTTTTTCAGGTATTTCTTCATGAAAAGCGGACCGTTAAAGGTAGATCCCAAGTTTTTCCGGCTAAAGGCAATAGCTCCACCCGAATGTTCTTCTTCGGCCAAGCCCAGCAAGTTAGCCGAAAAACTGATCTGTGTTTTGATCTCTTTCTTGGAATAGCCGTAATAGTTATCCCCGATCAGGGTGATCACTACCCCGCTTTCGGCGCGAGCCGTAAGCTTGAATGGCTGCCCGCCGTTATAAAGTTCATCTTCATTTTTCCAGCAAATACCGTCCTTTCGCTGGCGCTCAGTGGCCTCATCATAGTGGGGCAGGCCCAGTTCCTTCTTGGTCATTGTGGTCAGTTGGGGTGCCAGCACAATGCATCCGGTATGACCGGTCCAGTAGTCGGGATCGAGGGCGGCATCGCATTCGGGATTGCCGGGATTACCGGCATTTCCAAAGATGGATTCCACAAAATCCAAATTGCTCACCAGGCTACCCGGTGCAAAAAAACGAACCTCCATAGTTTTTCGTTTGGATATCCCCTTAACCTCAGGACTAACTACGGGCCTGAGCAGGAGCGAGACAAACGCATGAGCTTGTTTTTCCTGACCGGAAGTAAAAGGAAGCCTGCTTAACGCTGCCGGCGGATTAAAAGCCGCCTCTAAAAAGTATGGCCAGGCGCTTTCTGGCACTTCGATCTTATCGGGTGGAACCGGCAGGTTACTTTCCACGATGTGAAAAGAACCTTTGGTGGTGCGACGGTCGTAGCGAGGATTATGAAGTACGCCCTGTTTAATCCGGTAAGAAGAAAGATATTCGTTCTTGTACTCGTTTTTATGTGGCGGAAGGCTTAAGGTGCGGGCCAGCCCAGGCTTATCCAACACAAAGGTATTGTTGGGCAATTGGGGAAGGTTTGCCAGATCAAGTCCTTCCAATTTCCGTTGGATGAAATCCTGTATACGTTGATCCACCGGAGTGTAAACATCGGTAAGCAGCCGTGTTTTGCTGCGATAGTTCTCAATGAGGTTTTCGGTGAGATCCATAAAATCCTTGTCGGTTAATGCTTCACCGGTCTTTTGGATATACCGGTCATCAAAAATAGGCTGTCCCATCGAGGCCAGCTTGAGGTTTATATAACGAATAAGATCCCTTGTGCTATTTTGATCTTCCTGTTGTTTGGTTTCAACTCCTGCCCTTTTATCTTCCTTCATAATGCTAGTTTCTTAATGATCAATCTGTTCAACTCTTTTTCTCTCCTATTGGGAGTATGCATAACGCAACAATGTGCTATAAATTTTTTGGAAGCAGGTTAAGGAATTGATAAGAAAGTAATGTCAAGCATTCGGTTTTGTATCCACTTTTAATGGTGCAATTCCCCCAAATTTTGTAAGTTTGGCCTCAAAACAAACAACTATGGCGAAGACAATCGGCATACGGCATGAAGACAAATACCGCATGGAGCGCCGTACTCCCCTCACTCCCAAGCATGTTAAAAAATTAATAGACAACCACGGACTGAACGTGATGGTTGAACAATCGGCCAAGCGTATTTTTACCGAAGAAGAATATAAAAAAGCCGGGGCACAGATCGAGAAAAAACTGGAAAGCGCACCAGTGGTATTCGGGGTTAAGGAAATCCCACAGGAATATTTCCGCGAAGGCAACACCTACGTGTTTTTTTCCCATGTGATCAAGGGGCAGTCTTACAATATGCCCATGTTGAAAACCATTATAGATAAAGGCTGCACACTGATAGATTATGAAAAGATAGAGGATGAATCGGGTAAACGCTTAATCTTCTTTGGTCGCTTTGCAGGTCTTGCCGGAATGATCAATTCATTGTGGTCGCTAGGGCTGCGTTTGAAGGAATACGGTTATGAAACGCCTTTCCTGGAGATTAAGCAAGCGCATAAATACGATTCGTTGGCCGAGGCCAAAAAAGTGATCTCCGAAGTGGGTTTCGATATTGCCCGCAATGGCTTAC
>JAIPAP010000007.1 GCA_021740045.1 Bacteroidales bacterium | reverse complement strand
GGCCCGGTAATTCAGGTAGGCCAGGATGGGTGCCGTTACAAAGGAGATGGTGGTGGCCAGGTCAACCATAAATTGCATGGTCTTTTGGAAAAAGGCCATCAAAGCAATAGTACCGATCACTACAATTATGATCCAGAACCAGGTCAGCCATCCGTTTGCGTTCCCAATTTTGGCTAATGAGGGAACAAGAAGCTCAGTAGTTGGTTTCAGTGCCCGGGGGTATGCATCCAGTACCGCCAGTGTGGTACTGATCATGGTGGTAAGAGCCGCTAGGGCAATAATAGGATAAGCCCATTCTCCCAGGCTGGCCGTATACAAGTTGATCAGTTGTTCGGCAAATGTCACACCCTGGGGCGAGAGTTCCATGCTACTACCATGCATTACCAGCGCTCCCAGGGTAAGAAATCCCAAAGCTACCAAAGCGGTTCCAATATATCCTATCCGTAAATCCAACAGCGATTGCCGGAGTTGGTATTCACCTTTCATATCCTTGATTTTAGCCTTGGTCCAAACGGATTGCCATACCGAAAGATCTATAGGGGCCGGCATCCAACCGATAAAGGCGATCACGAACAGGATGTCCAGGTTTTTAGCCCAGTTGAAACCAATGGCATAAGCGGGATCGGGATGGTAGCCGATGTTAAAGCCAACTACCACGGCAGCAAGTGTTGAAATTGCCAGGGTTATGATCACCCATTTGATCACTTTATCGAGTATGGAATATTGTCCGACCATGATAATTATCGTCAGGGCAATGAGAATAAAGGCACTTAGCACTACGGGGCTGATGGTCAGATTAAACAGATTGGCAAATAACCCGGCTGTGACTATAGTTACGGCGGCTTGGATAGCAAACATCGTAAGCAAGGTAAGCGCTGCGAAAATGATCAAAGCCCAGCGGCCGATTTTGTAATACCCTTCAACCAGGCTATTACCAGTAGATATGGAATAGCGGGTGCCCAGTTCAAAAAAAGGGTACTTAATTGCATTGGCTAATATGAGTATCCACACCAGGTCGAAGCCGTAATTAGCGCCGGCACGTGTGGATTGGACAAGATGGGATACACCTACAGCAGCCCCGGCCATCAGCAAGCCGGGTCCCAGGATACGGATGAATTTGCGAATAGACATGGCAGCTTAATTTAATTAATCGAAGCACACAAAAATAATGGTTTTTGTTTGGACCTTTATTTACGCAAATCAACATTTCACTGTTGCTTCAAAGCCGAAAAAGCCCTGTCCACATCCTTATCCCGTATGATCAATGAAAACTCATTGGTGGTGGATAATACTTCGACGATATTTATTCCCTCCCAGGCAATCAACTTCAGGATGTAATAGTAATAACCGGCCACCTCAGTGTTTTCGTCAGGCAGATAAAGAGTTACACAAGCCAGCTTATCTTCATGGGTGAGTTGTTTTTCATCGGCAAACATTTGTTGAATATCATTTTCGGCTTTGCTATTGACAATTAGAGTGGTTTCAAAAACCCCGTAGGAAAAGGTGAAAAACAGGCCTTTTTCCATTTGCAGCCTTTTAGAGAACTCAGTGATCTTTCTATAAAGATTAATGGAATTTTCAAATGTAAAAACACTGATGTTTGACCTGACTATGATATTATGGATATTGCTTGCCAACCGCTGTGCTTTAACGGTAATTGGTATTAAACGTCCCGGCTCATGTCGTTTCAAGGCCATCACAATGGATCCCTTTTTAACGGGTTTGGCAATAACGTCTTCAACTTGAGGCTTTATGCTCAGCGCCAATGCCGAAAGATTGATCAATCCTTCGTGAAGGGCTTCTTCCATGAATGGTTTTTCACGTACGATGCGATCGACGGCTTGCTGAATGGTGATCATGGCATTAGTCTTTAATATTTCACAAATTGTTACAAATTTAACATTTCGTTACAAATAAGTGATAAACCGGCGAATTATTTCTTGAACTAACAGGCATAAAATAGTTTTGCGGCCATGATTTCAAACCCAATTCACATATTCAAATTCGGGGGAACCTCGCTGGGTTCAGGTGAACGAATAAACACCGTGAAAGATATCATTAATGATCTGATCAGGCCGGCATTATACGGGGCAAAACATCATATTAAAAATTTATCCGGAGAAGGCGATATAGAGCAATATCATGTAGTCGGGCCGGTTTGTGAATCATCCGATGTATTTGGAGAAGATATCGACTTGCCCCGGGTGAGAAGAGGTAATTATCTCGCCATAAAAGATGCCGGGGCATACGGGGAAAGTATGGCATCCACCTATAATTTGAGACGAATACCGCAAGCAGTTTATTCCGGAAAAAGCAGGATTAAGGCGGGTATTTCTGAAATTCTAAATACAGTACCGGCTGGCATGCATTCATATAAATGGACTAGTGTCTGTCTACAAACTTCCTCTCGAACTTCGCCCCTCTTCCCGATACCTATCGGGATCCCCTAAAGGGGAGAACCATATAGCCGGCTGATTGTGAGGCTGTTCCCCTTTAGGGGATTAAGGGGTTGCGGGGAGGAATATGACAAAATCGAGACTTTATAGACAGGCTCTATATAAACCGGATAAAAATTAGGAATGCTGCCGTAATCACCCGAATATCTGATAAACCAAATTATCTGAAGATTGTTAGCATTGCAGGCTTCTTGTTTGATTAATACAGGTAAGGTATGTATATTTGTTACTTGTGAGCTGATGGCGAATGAAAAACAGGTACCATATGGTAAAGCAGTGCAATTGTCTCATTCCAGGCCGGCTTTTAGGTGTAAAAACAGTTCAATCTAAAAGCACACCGGCATGGTAAACAGGGTCATTATTCTTCACTTATTGGTTATCTTTTTTGCCCAGTATGTAACGGGTCAAAACCCCGTTCTGGACAACTACATCCGGCAAGGCCTTGAGAGTAATCATGCCCTTCGCCAAAAACAATTATCCTACGAGCAAAGCCTGGCAAGGCTGGAGCAATCCAAAAGCCTCTTTTTCCCACGCGTTTCGCTAAACGCACGATATTCAGTGGCTGATGGTGGCAGAACCATCGATATTCCAGTGGATAGCTTATTGAACCCGGTTTACAATACCCTGAACTTTCTTCTGCAGGAAGAAGCCTTTCCTGAAGTGGATGCCCAATCGGTTCCCTTTCTTCGTTCAAAGGAACATGAAACCAAGCTCAGCCTTCGCCAACCGGTATTCAATGCTGATATTTATTACAATTACAAGATCAGTGAGCAACAAACTAAAGTAAAGCAAATAGGGGTGGAGGTATACAAACGTGAATTGATCAGTAAAATACGTAAGGCTTATTTCAATTATCTGAAAACCAAAAGAGTGTTGCATCTTTATAAGCAAACCTTGGAATTGCTTGAGGAGAATTTGAGGGTTAATCGCAGCCTTTATGATAATAATAAGGTCACCATCGATGCCATCCATAAGGCGGAAGCGGAGATCAGCGAAGTTGAGCAACAACAGGCGGAGGCACTAAAAAAACAGAAACAGGCCCGGGCCTATTTCAATTTCCTGATCAATCGCAAGCTTGAAACGGAAATTAAAACAGATACAAGCTTGCCATCTGTAACTTCGGCATATAGGGCCGAAGAGCTAAAGCAAAAAGCCATGAACCAACGACTGGAGTTGGATCAGTTGGAAAAACGCATCCAATTGACTGAGCAAGTGATTGAAATGCATCATACCGGTGGCAGGCTCCCTTCTTTGAATGCTGCGGTTGATTATGGTTTTCAGGGAACGGAGTATCGCTTTACCGATGAATATGATTACGTGCTGGCATCGTTGGTGCTTAAATGGGATTTATTTAAAGGCTTTGAAAATCGTGCTGAAATTGAGGAGTCGAAAATAAGCCGGGCTATGGCCAAAGAGAAATTGCAGGAGGTGCAAAGCCAGATTGGCCTTGAGGTGATCTCGGCCTGGTATGAGCTGGAAGCTGCCGGAAAAGCGGTAGTGGCTGCCCGTAAACAAAAACAGAGTGCTGAAAGCGCTTATCAGGTCATTCGTAAAAGATACGAACAGGGGCGGGCCAATTACCTGGAGCTAAAGGATGCCCGCACGGCTATGACACGCGCCAAAGAGAACCTGATTATCAACAAATATGACTATAAGGTAAAGGATGCCGAATTGCGCCGGGTTGCCGGCCTTGATGTGATATCTAGATATGAAAATCCCAATGATTAAAAACGCATGGGCTATGAAAAGATATATCAGTATTTTGGTTATTGCTATTATCCCAACCTGGGTTCTTACAAGCTGTGCCGGCGATGATAAGCCCGAAAAGGCTGAAAATGTGGTGAATGTGGAAACCATTACAGTAAAGCAAAAACAGGTGAAATTTCCCATTCATACCAGTGGTAAATTAAAATCACCTAAAGAGTTGCGGCTTAGCTTTAAAACCGGAGGCATTATCCAATCCATCGAAGTTGATGAAGGGGAGATGGTGAATAAAGGTGATGCGATGGCCCGGCTCGATCTTTCTGAGATCCGTGCCAAAGTGCGGCAAGCCGAACTCGCCGTGGAAAAAGCCGAAAGGGATCTGAAGCGAACCAAAAACCTTTACCAGGACAGTGTTGCCACCCTGGAGGATTATCAGAATGCCAAAACGGCCCTCAATCTAGCCGAAGCCGATTATGAAGCGGCGCTTTTCAACCTGAATCATTCCAGCATAAAGGCCCCGGCTAACGGTAAAGTGCTTAAGACCCTGATGGAAGCCAACGAAATGGTT
Organism: Bacteroidales bacterium; assembly: GCA_021740045.1. Lineage (GTDB taxonomy): Bacteria > Bacteroidota > Bacteroidia > Bacteroidales > JAIPAP01 > JAIPAP01. The sequence continues at coordinate 50,734 of JAIPAP010000007.1, read as the reverse complement.
GGTCCCGGCACTCCCGTAATTTTGTTTGGGGTGATGGAAGGCCGGTGGAAAATGAACTGCAACCTTTCCGATAAGGATGTGATCAAGGTAAAGGCCGGTGATACTGCCCATATCCATTTTGATCCCTATCCAAACCAGGTGTTTCGTTCTACGGTAAAACAAATTGCAGGAACTGCCGACCCCTACACCGGAACCTACGAGGTGGAGCTCCGCCTCGATCCGGTTGAAGTGAAATTGGCTTCAGGTTTTATCGGTAAAGTGGACATTTATCCCACCGAAAGTGATCTGTTTATGGTTATTCCCAATGAAGCGATGATCGATGCCTCGGGGACTACGGCTTATGTTTATTCCATAGAGGATAACCGGCCGGTTCGCCGCAAGATTATCATATCGCGGCTTACCGGTGAAAAGCTGTATGTTAAGTCGGGTGTTGCCCCAGGTATGACACTTATTACTAAGGGGGTAAACTACATCGATTCTAAAAGCAAGATCAATGTTATGAAACCTGAAGAAAATAAATGAAGCTACCCAGACTAGCCACCGGCAATTACCAGTTTACCCTCATGGCTTTTATTCTGCTTACCATTTGGGGGGTAAACGCATTCATTAATATGCCCAAAACCGAAAACCCAACCATATATGTTCCGGGGGCGGGTATTGTGATGATCTATCCGGGGGCCGATCCGGTTGACCTGGAGGAATTGATCGCTATTCCCATTGAGGAAGCCATTAATGAGCTGGAGGATATTAAGAAGATCAATACCAATCTGAAAGATGGAATTGCCTATGTAGGTGTGGAATTTACATACGGAACCGATGCCCAGGAGAAGTATGACGAGGTGGTTCAGGAGATCAACAGCATTAAAACCGATTTGCCGGATGATATTCACAGCATTTCCATTAATCAGTGGACCAGCACCGATGTTGCCATATTGCAGCTAGCCCTTGTATCGGAAACCGCCGAATTCCGGGTAATGAAAGATAAGGGCGAGAAACTGAAAAAGCAAATTGAGAAGGTAAGCGGTGTTAAAAGCGTCGACCTTGTTGCTGCTCCCCGGCAGGAAGTCCGCATTTCATTGGATATGGAACAAATGGCACAAATGAATATTTCGGCGTCGCAGGTAGCGGATGCGATCAGAAGTAACAGTGCTATCATTCCCGGTGGCGCCATGGACCTGGGGGATAAGAATTATAGCATCAAGACCAGCGGTTCCTTTAAAAACCTGGAAGAAATCAGGCGCACGGTGGTGCATTCGTATGAAGGACGTCTTATTTACCTCGAAAATATAGCCAATGTGCATTTCGATTACGAAGATGTCAGCTATAAAGCTCGCTTTAACGGTAAGCGCAGCATCTTTATGAAAGTCCTTCAAAAAGAGGGTTATAATATTTTTGATATCCGGGAAAATATCGATCCCATCCTTCAGGATTTCCGTCAGGAGGAATTGGATGATGTCAGGCTTGAAGTTGTATTTGATCAGGCTACCATTGTGGATGACCGCATTAATGGTTTCCTGGGGAATTTGTTGCAGGGGATCATCCTGGTGGGCATTGTGATCCTTTTGGCGCTAGGGTTCCGCTCATCTGTCATTGTTATTGTCGCCATTCCGCTTTCCATCATTGTAGGATTGGGAATTGTTGATTTATCAGGTTTTGGTCTGCAGCAAATTTCCATAGCGGGATTGGTGGTTGCTTTAGGTCTATTGGTGGACAATTCCATTGTGATGGTGGAAAACATCAATCGTTTTATAGCCAACGGATATTCCCGGAAGGAAGCTGCCGTAAAAGCTGCATCGCAGGTGGGATGGGCGATTTCAAGTGCCACACTGACAACTGTCTTGGCTTTTGTGCCTGTGATCATGATGCCTGATAAAGCGGGCGATTTTATTCGAAGTCTGCCTTTAACCATTATTGCCACCCTGGCGGTATCCCTTTTGATTGCCCTATCGTTATCTCCTTTGATTGCCAGTAAGGTTTTAAAGCCCTATCAGAAGATCAAAAAGAAGAAAAAGAAAGAGCAAAACACCGATAGTCGGGAAAATCGCTTTCAGCAATGGTTGAAAGGATTTATCGAAGGGCCCTACAGAAGCACCTTGAGATATACCCTTAATCACCGGGCACTGGTGTTGATCGTTGCCGTGGTTTTGCTGGGAATATCAGGCTTTGTCTTCCGCTATGTGGGATTAAGCTTTTTCCCCAAATCCGAAACCCCGCAATTGATGATCAGGGTTTTAATGCCCGAAGGCACCAATCTGGATGAAACCGATGAGGTGGCTCAATATGTGGAATCGGTGCTGGATACAGTGCCTGATATTGAGAAGTATGCTACTAATGTAGGGCATGGCAACCCCCGCATTTATTACAATGTTTTTCCCCGCCGCTATGCCAAGAACTTTGCTGATTTCTATGTACATCTGCATGAATATGAGTATCCTGAATTCGATCATTTGGTGGAGCGCCTGCGCAAGACTTTTGCGGATTACCCGGGTGCCCGGATCAATGTGACTGAATTTGAGCAAGGCCCGCCCAGTGATTCGCCCATCATGATCTATGTTACCGGGGAGAAGGTGGAGATTCTGAAGGACCTGGGCCGGGAGGTTGAGAATTACCTGGAAGCCCAGCCCGGAGCCATCAATATTGATAACCAGATGAGCAAGAGCAAAAGTAACTTGCATTTCAGGATCAATAAGATCAAGGCTGGCATGCTGGGCGTGCCCGTGGCACGAATCGATAAGACAATCCGCACAGCCCTTAACGGAGTGGTGGTTTCCAAATACCGCGATGATGAAGGCGAAGAATACGACCTTATTTTGCGCCTGCCGGTGGATGGTGAGGTGACCCTGCAGGATATTGATAAAATATACGTTACCTCCATGTTTAACCGGCAGATACCCTTGCGGCAACTGGCAACCTATGAATTCAGTCAAGCTCCAAGCGTTATTACCCGTTACAACCTCGATCGCAGCGCCCTTATTACAGCCGAAACCGGAAAAGGATACAGCCTGGATGAGGTATTGGGTCCGGTCATGGAAAAACTCGAAAACAAGGATTTCCCCAAAGGTTATGATTACAAGATCAGCGGGGAGCTTGAAAACAGGCAGGAATCCTTTGGCGGCATGGGCCGGGCCATGGTCATTGCTATTATTGCCATATTTGCTGTGCTGGTACTTCAATTCCGTTCCTTCTCACAACCCCTTATTATTTTTGTTGCCGTGCCCTTTGCCATGATTGGAATGGTATGGGCGCTGCTGATTTCGGGGTACACTTTTTCCTTTACTGCCTTTATTGGGTTGATCAGCCTGATCGGGATTGTGATCAACAATTCCATCATTTTGGTGGATTATACCAATCAATTGCTTCGGGAAGGAAATAAAATGAAAAAAGCTATCCGGAAGGCTGGTGAAACCCGGTTTACCCCGATTATCCTTACCACCTTAACCACAATCGGAGGATTGCTCCCCTTAACCATCCGGGGAGGAACTTTATGGGCTCCCCTGGGCTGGACGGTAATCGGAGGCTTGTTGGTATCCACTTTCCTTACCCTCATTGTGGTTCCGGTACTTTATCATATGTTTACACGGAGGGCTGCTTAGTAAATTGGTCAAGGTTGAAATATGAATATATTTTGTATATCTTTGATGTATTAATTCGGTTAATACCATGAAGTCAATATCGATATATCTCTTATTAATTTTGCTGACCATAGTTCCGGCCTTTGGTCAGGATGACGAGGTGGCGTTTACCCTGGAAGACCGCGACCGTATTATGCGAACCGAAAAGGAGGTAGAGGCTCTTGGGGAGGAAATGGATCGGCGGTTCATGTCACTCCGTAGTGAAATGAACACCCGCTTTGATGCTGTTTTAAACAGGATTGAAGTTTTATACTGGGGTTTTGGGATTGTGATAGCATTCATCATTCTCATTTTTGGTTATATCATGTGGGACAGGCGAACATCCCTACATCCGGTAAGGCAAAAAACAGAAGACCTTGACGAGAAATACCGGAAATTGGAGCACATCATGAGAGAACAAGCCAAACATGATAAAAAGCTTGCCGAGATCATGCGTTCAGCTGGGCTGTTATAAGTTATGCAAGATTAGAAGATTTATTTATACTTTTCGAAAATCCTATAGTTTAGGCTAAACCTGTGGGTTTAAGGTTCCCATAAAATCAAACTGAGAACTTGAAATATATCTATATTTGTATGCGTAAAGGAGTGTTAAACGTTTAACACTATTGGGTAGTATTGATGTCAAATTATTTAAACTCTGTAGAGATTAGAAAATTCATATGGAATTAACCTTTGAAATGTAAATCTTTTGTTAATTTTGGCCGTCTTATAGGCTGTAAAAATTAAGCTATTGCATGAAAACAAGGCAACTAAATATAAATCGCGTTAATCCATGGAAAATAAACTGCAGGAATTAACTGAAAAAATCTACTCGGAAGGTGTATCCAAAGCCAACGAGGAAGCAAAGCAAATCAAACAAAAGGCTGAAAAGGAAGCTGAAGAAATTAAGAATCAAGCACAAAAGGAAGCCGATGAAATTGTAAACAAGGCGAAGAAAGAGGCCGAAGAGATTAAGAAAAACCTGGATTCGGAATTAAGATTATCGGCTAATCAGGCAGTTACAGCATTAAAGCAAAAAATTACCGATCTGATCACCGCCAAAGTAATTGATGAACCTGTTGAAAAAGTATTTAAAGACAAGGACTTCGTACAAGAGATCATAGAAACCGCCATTAAAAACTGGGACCCCAGCAAAACGGGACAGTTGAATGTAGCTGTTATGCTTCCCAAGGAAGATGAAAATAAGCTGGGAAAATATTTTACCGCTAAGGAGAATGAATACATGCAAAAGGGCCTGGAAGTTAAGTTTGACCAACGCATGAAATCCGGCTTCAAAATTGGCCCCAAGGATGGCAGTTTTAAGATCAGTTTTACCGACCAGGACTTTGAAAACTTTTTCAAGGCGTACCTGCGCCCCAGAACAAACCAATTACTTTACGGAGAGAAGCAATGAGAATAATAAAGCACTATTATAGTCTTGTTGCCGGTCTTCCGGAGCTGATCCTCGAGCAAAATAAGCTTCAGTTTTCCCCTGGGGAGTTTAAGGAATATCTCCATGAAGAAATTGACGGGAAGGACCTCGAGCTCGTTAAAGTGCTTTACTTACCTCATGACAATTTTAACCTGCTAAATCTCCTGCAAAAGAGTGAGGAGCCTTTTAACGATATGGGGAATTATTCCCACGATTTGCTGGAAGAGGAGAAAAAAGAGCCCAGCCAGCTTCCGCAATATATGCAGAAGTTCATTATTAATTACCTCAATGAAACGACTTTAGACGAGAACATGAGCTGGGAGAATCAATTGACCGGCCTTTTTTATGATTACATAACGTCTTTGAAGAATGATTTTCTTGATAAATGGTTCGAATTTGAGCGGAACGTAAAAAATGTAATGGCCGGCCTTATGGCGCGCAAATATGACCATCCGCTCGAAGGGGAACTCATCGGCCATGAAGCCATTACCGAGTCCATCCGAAAGAGCCATGCCCGTGATTTTGGCCTGGCCAACGATTTTCCGGAGGTGGAAAAGCTGCTTCATATTTTCGATAAGGAGAATTTGCTGGAGCGAGAGAAAGATATCGATCAGCTTAAATGGCAATATATCGATGAGTTGAACACCTTCAATTATTTCACCATCGAGGTGATTTTGGGATATGTGATCAAACTGAATATGGTGAACCGCTGGATGCAGCTCGATGAGGAAACCGGGCGTGAGATGTTTAATAAATTGCTTGAAGAGCTAAGGAATAGTTTTGAATTTCAAAAAGAATTCGATATAAATGGAAGAAAAAGGTAAACAGACTAAGGGAAAGGTACGATCCATTATCGCTAACCTTGTACTGGTTGATGTTGACGGGCCGATATCGCAAAATGAGATCTGTTACATCAAATTGGGTAATACGCCGCTAATGGCCGAGGTAATTAAAGTGGCAGAGCCCACTGCTTATGTACAGGTTTTTGAAAGCACCCGTGGTTTGAGCGTTGGCGCCGAGGTTGAATTTTCCGGCCATATGCTGGAAGTTACCCTTGCTCCTGGCATTCTTTCCAGGAATTTCGACGGCTTGCAGAACGATCTTGATAAAATGGAAGGAGTCTTCCTGAAACGAGGCGAATATACTATCCCGCTTGATGAAGAGAAAAAGTGGGATTTTAAGCCCCTGGCAAAAGAAGGCGATAATGTAGCTGCCGGAAGTTGGCTGGGTGAAGTTACCGAAAATTACCAGCCCCATAAGATTATGGTGCCGTTTAAGCTTTTAGGCAATTATACCTTAAAAAGCCTTGCCAATGAAGGTTCTTATACCATTAAAGATAAAATTGCCGTCATAACCGATAAAGAGGGTAATGACATTGAGGTAACCATGATGCAGAAATGGCCGGTTAAGGTGCCGATCAAGGTGTTTGAATCGAAACCCCGCCCATTCCGTTTGCTCGAAACCGGCGTTCGTACTATCGATACACTTAATCCGATTACCGAAGGAGGCACCGGCTTTATTCCCGGTCCGTTCGGTAGTGGTAAAACCGTATTGCAGCACGCCCTTTCCAAGCAGGCCGAAGCCGACATTGTGATTGTTGCCGCCTGCGGGGAGCGTGCCAACGAGGTGGTGGAGATCTTTACCGAATTTCCCGAGTTGGATGACCCCCGAACCGGTCGTAAGCTCATGGAGCGTACCACCATTATTGCCAACACCTCAAACATGCCGGTGGCAGCCCGTGAAGCTTCGGTTTATACAGCGATGACCCTGGCAGAATATTACCGGCAAATGGGGTTGAAGATACTCATGCTGGCCGATTCCACTTCACGCTGGGCACAAGCGCTGCGCGAAATGTCGAACCGGATGGAAGAACTACCCGGCCCTGATGCTTATCCTATGGATCTTACGGCAATTATCTCAAACTTCTATGCCCGGGCCGGTTATACTTACCTGAATAATGGCGAAACAGGTTCCATTACCTTTATCGGAACGGTTTCCCCGGCCGGTGGTAACCTCAAGGAGCCGGTAACCGAAGCGACCAAGAAAGTCGGCCGGTGTTTCTATGCACTCTCGCAGGATCGCGCCGACAGTAAGCGTTACCCGGCGGTCGATCCCATCGATAGTTATTCAAAGTACCTCGAATACGATGAAGTGAAAGAGTATCTTAATAAAAATATCCATGAGAATTGGATGGATAATATTGAGTTGGTAAAAGATATACTGATCCGCGGCCGCGAATCTTCGGAACAAATCGATATTCTGGGTGATGATGGGGTGCCCATCGACTATCACATTTCCTTTTGGAAGTCGGAAGTGATCGATTTTGTGATTCTACAACAGGATGCCTTTGACGAAATTGATGCTTCTACCCCCATTGAACGTCAGCGATATATGCTCGACAAAGTTCTTGAAATATACCGGACCCGGTTTGAATTCGACTCTTTCGAGGATGTGGCCCAGTATTTTAAGCGCTTGATCAATGAGCTGAAGCAGATGAATTATTCCAAATACGATTCGGATAAGTTCAAGGAGCATGAAAAGCAATTGGAACAAATTATGGAAGAAAGGAAGGTTGCCTAATGGAAACACAAGCATTTCAAAAGATATACACACGGATAACAAATATTACCAAGGCAACTTGTTCACTCAAGGCTGCCGGAGTGGGTTATGAAGAGCTGGCCATTGTCCACGGCAAGCTTGCCCAGGTAGTAAAGGTAATAGGTGATGATATTACCCTGCAGGTGTTTGGTGGAACCGAAGGTATCCCTACTAATGCCGAGGTTGTTTTTTACGGTAAACCCCCATCACTAAAGGTTAGTGAATCGCTGTCAGGACGCTTCTTCAACTCCTTTGGAAATCCTATCGATGGCGGCCCTGATGTGGAAGGGGAGGAGCGCGAGATTGGTGGCCCTACTGTGAACCCGGTTCGCCGTAAACAGCCTTCGGAATTAATTGCTACCGGTATTGCCGGTATCGACCTGAACAATACCCTGGTAAGTGGGCAGAAGATTCCCTTCTTCGCCGATCCTGACCAACCCTATAATCAGGTGATGGCAATGGTAGCCCTGAGGGCTAAAGCCGATAAGATCATATTGGGGGGCATGGGATTGACTAATGACGATTACCTTTTTTTCAAAAACGTATTTGATAATGCCGGTGCGCTAGACCGTATCGTTTCTTTTGTGAATTCAACCGAAGACCCGCCTGTTGAGCGTTTGCTGGTGCCCGATATGGCACTCACGGCTGCTGAATATTATGCCGTGGATAAAAACCAAAGCGTGCTGGTGTTGCTTACGGATATGACCCTGTATGCCGATGCTCTGGCTATTGTATCGAACCGCATGGATCAGATACCGTCGAAAGATTCCATGCCCGGTTCCTTGTATAGTGACCTGGCCAAGATCTACGAGAAAGCGGTACAGTTCCCCGAAGGGGGATCCATTACCATTGTTGCAGTAACAACACTTTCGGGAGGTGATATCACTCACGCCATTCCCGACAATACCGGTTACATTACCGAGGGGCAGTTGTTCCTTCGTAAAGATACCGATGTGGGCAAGGTTATCGTAGATCCTTTCAGGAGCTTATCCCGATTGAAGCAATTGGTTATTGGTGAGAAAACCCGTGAAGACCATCCGAAAGTGATGAACGCAGCGGTGCGCTTGTTTGCCGATGCATCCAACGCCAAAACCAAGATGGAAAACGGTTTCGACCTCACCGATTACGACGAGCGTACCCTGGACTTTGCCAAGGAATATTCCGAAAAACTACTTGCTATCGACGTGAATATCGATATTGACGAGATGCTCGATACCGGCTGGTACCTGTTTAACAAGTATTTTACGAAAGCAGAAGTTGGTCTTAAGGAAGAGCTGGTTCAAAAGTACTGGCCCGAGGAAGAAGGTCTGGAAGAGAAGCGCCAGAAAGAAAAGACCGGAAGCGAAGCATAACGTTTGTGAACCAAAAGCATTTGAGCCGTGTCGATAAAATTTCAATATAATAAAACATCCCAACAGCGCTTAAAGAAGCAGCTGGCCATTCGTGAGCGGGCGTTGCCCACGCTCAAGAACAAGGAATCGGCCCTGCGGGTGGAAGTGAAGCGTGCCAAGGATGAGGCTGATCGCCTGGATGAAAAGCTTCATGAAAAAATGAAAGCTTATGATGATATGGTGAGGCTTTGGGGCGAATTTGAGGAAGACCTCTTAAGCATTAAGGATGTTCAGCTTAAAGTGAAGAAGATTGCCGGTGTGAAAACGCCGGTGTTGGAAGATATCATTTTCGAGACCAAATCGTTCAGTTTATTCAACAAACCCAAATGGTACCTCGATGGAATTGCCGTCCTGAAGGAGTTGGCCCGCGTGGCTATTGAGCGGGAATTTTTCCTCCGCAAAATGCACCTGCTCGATTATGCCCGGAAGAAAACCACCCAAAAGGTGAATCTGTATGAAAAAGTTCAGATTCCCGGGTACCAGGATGCTATTCGCAAGATCAAGCGCTTTCTCGAAGATGAGGAGAATCTCTCCAAGTCATCACAAAAGATCGTTAAAAGCCGAAAGGAGGGAGCTGCCTAATGATAGTCCCGATGCGAAAATATTCATTCCTGGTCTACCATCAGGAATACAATCAATTCCTTAATGACCTTGGCGATTTGGGCGTGGTGGATATTGTTGAAAAGCAAACCGAATTGGACGAGGAAACCACTAAAAAACTCGACCAGCTTAAGCTGATCAACGATACCATTGATTTCTTGCAACGAAGGGATGTGGAAGCCAAACAGCCTGAAGAGGAGCCCGATGGTTTTGAGGTAACGAAGGATGTTCGCAGCAAGCGTAACGAGCTCGAAAGCCTGAGCCAAAAACATAATGCGCTGAACAAAGAGATCAACCAGGTGGAGCCCTGGGGCGATTTTTCCTGGGATACCCTTAATAAGCTCAAGGGGGCCGGATTAACGGTCCGCTTCTTTGTGATTTCCGAAAAGAAATTCGATCCGGAGTGGAAGAAACAGCATAATGCTGAGATCATCAGCATATATCAATCGCAAGCTCATTTTGTTGTGGTGCAGGAAGGCGATGAGCAAATCGATATAGAGGCCGAAGAGATCAAGCCTCCACAACGGTCTTTGAGTGAGGTGCTGAATGAGAAAAAGCAGGTTGAAGAGCGTATCGAAAACATTAACAAAAAATTGGATGAGTACGCTGCTACTTCCATTCCTGCATTGAAAAAGGCTGCCAATAAAACCGAACAGGAGGCCGATTATGATAAGGTGTTGCTTAATACCAATGAGCAGGCTGAAGGCAAGGTAAAGATACTGGAAGGTTTTGTACCGGTAGATAAACGGGAACCCCTTGATCAATACCTGGAAAAGAATAAAATCCTTTATGTGTCGCTAAAGCCCGACCCTGATGAGCATCCACCTATTGAACTTAGAAATGGCCGGTTTGCCCGTCTTTTCGAACCGATAGGCAACTTATTTGCTTTGCCCTCTTATGCTGAACTCGATCTGACCCCATTGTTTGCACCTTTCTTTATGATGTTCTTTGGCTTTTGCCTGGGCGATGCCGGTTACGGATTGATCTTTATCATTCTGGGATTCATTCTCAAACCAAAGGTGAAACCCAAAATGAAGCCCATATTAACGCTGGTTCAGTTTCTGGGCGTGGGAACCTTGATTTTCGGGGTGCTAACAGGGACCTTTTTCGGGATGAATTTATTAAAAGCTGAAATTCCTGCCCTGGAAGGGGTCAAATCGTTTATGCTCGATAGCCAGCAAAGCTTTTACCTGGCTGTGATCATAGGTGTTGTTCAAATCTTGTTCGGGATTGGCATTCATGCAGTGAACCGGTATCGTCAATATGGATTTCAATACGCTTTACCACAAATCGGTTGGATGCTTTTGCTGCCTGGCTTAGGCGTTTATTTTGGCCTTGATGGATACGGTTTGTTAGGAAACCTGTTAATATTTGGCGGTATTGCTCTGATCCTGTTTTGGAGTGATCCCAAGGCCAATGTTTTTGCCCGTATCGGGAAAGGTTTATGGGATTTGTATAATATTACCGGAGTTTTCGGTGATGTGCTTTCCTATATTCGTTTGTTTGCCCTGGGTGTTTCAAGTGCTATTTTGGGATTTGTGATCAACGATATCTCTATGTCTATTAATCAGGGGCTGCCATATGTAGGCCCGGTGTTGATGGTGATATTCCTTGTGGTAGGACATGTTGCCAACATCTTTATCTCATCGCTGGGGGCTTTCGTACACCCCATGCGCTTGACCTTTGTGGAATTTTATAAAAATGCCGGATTTTCCGGTGGAGGAAAAGAATATAAACCATTTAAAAATAAACTTTAAAATAAGAGGAGAGTAGTTATGTCAACAGCTATTATTCTGGCTTATATCGGATTGGCATTAATGATTGCTTTGGCAGGAATCGGAAGTGCTATAGGTGTATCCAAAGGAGGAAATGCAACAGTAGGTGCATTAAAGAAAAACGATTCGGCTTTCGGTAGCTATATGTTGCTGAGCGCCCTTCCCGGAACGCAGGGATTGTATGGCTTTGCCGGATTCTTTATCGTGAATAACCTGGGTATTATTGGCCCGGAAATGACACTGGTACAGGGTGCGGCGATTTTTGCAGCCGGTTTGGCACTTGGTTTTGTCGGTTTGCTGTCGGGGATACAGCAGGGTGGTATCTGTGCAAATGGTATTGCCGGGATTGGTGCAGGCTACGATGTGTTTGGTAAAACCATGGTATTGGCCGTATTCCCTGAGCTATATGCTATTGTAGCTTTTGCCGCTGTCTTCCTGATCAGTACAGGTCTCTAAGCCAAACGGATCAGCGAATTTGTTGTTAATTGGGTAAACGTATTTGTTTTATATAGCTTTGCTTGGCTAATACAGTGAAGTAAAGCTATTTTTTTGTCCGAATTTTTGTTTTCAAAATGAAGTTGACGAAAGGACATTTTAAACTTGTATTGATCAATGCTTTGATCCTGATCGCTGTAATAGGCTTGATGGAAACGGCCATACGCTTGTTTTATCCCGATATACGCCTGCAGGGTATTGATAATGATCTGGTAACCGATGGTGTTTATGGCTCTACACCCGGGCTTAAACCCAATGTTTCCGGAGAGGCTATGGACCGGACCGTGACAACAAACCAATGGGGATTTCGGAGCACAGGACGAATGCCCGATACCTCCCGAAAAAGCAAACTCTTACTGGGCGATTCGGTAACATTGGGAGTAGGAGTGGAAGATGATTCTACTTTTCCGGCAATCCTCCAGGATCATTACGAGGAATTTAACCTGCTGAACGCTTCTTTTGCCGGATATGCGGTTAACGATTACCACAATATCGTTAAGCATCTGGCTAATAACAATAATTATAAGATTGATGAAGTGGTTTTGTTTTATTGCCTTAATGATCTTTATCTTGAAAGCAATAACGAACCTGCCCTTAGCAAGAATAAATGGATCGGTAGGGTCTTCCGTTTTCTGAAAACCCATTCCTATTTTTACATCTGGTTAAAGGGAATCTTTTTTGATCGCCCGGAAACCTATTTTCACTATGATCTTCAGTTTTATAAGCATCCATCGAAGGCGTTTAATCAAGCCCTACAAACCATTAAGCAAATCAAAATGCGCTGCATGCAGGCCGGGTGGGATTTTTCGATAGTGCTTTTACCCTATGAATATCAGCTGCGTGAAACCAAGGATAGCCTGAGAGGCCTTCCCCAGAAAAAATTAATACAATATTTTGATAATGAAAATATCAAGGTGTATGACCCTGTCAATTACCTGAAAGCAAAGCCTATAGAACCATCTGCAGCTTATCTTTTTGCCGACGGCATTCATTTTTCGGAAAAAGGACACCGCTTGTTGGCCGAGTATCTCAGGAAAAATGCTATTTTAGTGGGCAATGAATATTAATCAAAGTCATTCTTGGTAAGATGCGCGCTGGAAGGGGTTTAGCTTTAATGATCATGGGATTGGGGTTATTGATACTGGCGTCCTGTGAAGATTTCTTTTACATCGATGAAGAGGAAAGTGCCGGTGTTAGCAAACATGGAGCCATGAAAAGTCATCACAACGGTGAGGACTGCATGAAATGCCATAGCACCGGTGAGATGACGTTCACCATTGCCGGTTCGGTTTACGATAGTACCGGCAATAATCCGATCCCCAATGTCCTGATCGAATTTTACAGCGATGTGGAAGGGGAAGGCACTTTGCTGCATCTCCTGGAAGGGGATGCATTGGGCAACTTTTACACTACCCAAGACCTGAACATCGAAGATGGTTTATATCCGGTGATAATTGATGAAGCGGGAAATCGCAAAGCAAAGAACAAGCGTACCAACATGGGCGCCTGTAATTCCTGCCACGGGAAGGATGTCGAACTAATATGGGTGGAATAGCAAAAGTTTAGAAAATCAAATATTTAAATTCTTATCCGATGAAAAAAGAAGAATTCCGAGTACACAGTGAGAATTTGCTCAAAAAGGTAAAGGAATTGCTCCATGAAGGCAATATCCGCCGTATCATCATTAAAAATGAAAAAGGTCACACCTATATGGAGATCCCGGTAAACGTAGGCGTGATAGGCGTTTTGGTTGCTCCTATATTGGCAGCAATCGGTGCCCTGGCTGCTTATGCCTCCCACTTCAAGCTCGAGATCATTCGCAAGGATGATGAATAGTACCCAAATTGAGCGATTCTCGCTCACGGCCTGCCCCGATCCCGAAAACTTTCGGGACGGGGATAAAGAAATTGTAAGCTTTTTAATTCAACTATAGTCCCAGTCTTTCGCAGCCTTGTTTCATTAGTTCTTTGTATCCTGTTTCTGTTTCTTCAAGATAACCACATATCCTCTCATCGTAGTATACTTTAGCCCTCCTGTTCATAATTATCTAGTTTACGTTCATCATAGTTTAAGTTTTGGCAACTCTTGGGTTGAAATTGCAAAGATTATTATATTTACACATGAAAAATCATGCGGGCATGATGAAGAAAGCGGCAAGTAAGCTTAAGGCTTACCTTTTGATCCTTTTGCTTGGTTCAGTTGGCATAACAAAGGTTATGGCCCAAAGCAACGACGGTGGATGGTCAGTAGGACTGGATGGGGGATTAATGGTGTTTTATGGGGATGTTAAGAACTATGATTTTCTTCCTATCACAAGGAATCGAAATGAATTGCGGGGTGGCTTAAGCTTGTCGGTTTATAAGCAATTGAATCCCTATCTTCATATGAATGCAAAGTTACTTGAAGGTAAACTTGCCGGGGCTAATCGAGCCAAAAACCTGTTTTTCGAATCCCAGATCAGGGAGTATTCAATATCAGTGTTGATCAATATTAATGATATTCTCTTTTACTATAATGACAAGACACACATCATGGCTTATGCTATAATTGGCTCCGGGCTTACCGATTACCGCAGCATTAAATACACCCTGGAGGACCGGGAAATTCTTGATGTAACCGGTTATACCGCTGACGGCAAGGAAAAAACCGAAATGACGACTGAACTGGTCATCCCACTTGGGCTGGGTATGGCCTATCAGTTTTCTGAGACCCGGGGATTTAGCAATGAATTTATGGATCACATCGATATGATTGCTGAATTAAGGTGGTATTGGGCAAACACCGATAATTTCGATCTCGATCAGAGCATCAGGGCCGGACAGGATAAATACAGCTATTTATCGGTTGGGGTAAGATATCATTTCTGATCACGGATATTCAGGGCTCACATGCTGCTTATGCTTGCGAAACAAATCCCACATCACCACCCCAACACTTACCGAAATATTTAGTGAATGCTTGGTGCCGTATTGCGGGATTTCGATACAACCGTCGATCAAGTCCATTATTTCTTCACTAACGCCCTTTACCTCATGCCCGAATACAAGAGCGATCTTCTTATCAAAGCGGGGTTCAAAAATGTCGAGCGATATGCTATCTTCAGCCTGTTCAATGGCATAAACCTGGTAGTCGTGTTCTTTTAAGGACTTAATGGCCTGTTGGGTTGATTGGAGATAAGACCACTCAACGGAATCAGTGGCGCCCAGCGCCGTTTTATGAATTTCCCGGTGAGGCGGGGTGGCCGTGATGCCACACAAATAAATATGCCCCACCAGGAACGCATCAGCCGTTCGAAAAACCGAACCTACATTATTCTGGCTCCTGATGTTGTCCAACACAATTACAAAAGGGCTCTTGGTGGCTGTTTTAAACTGTTCTACGCTCAGCCGGTTTAATTCTGCATTCTTCAGTTTTCGCATATCAACTCCCTATTTGTTGACAAAATTAATCATCGATGTGGAAAAGTGAATATTTCCTTTTCAGGGATCAACGGATTATAGTATTAACTTTGTTCGATGATAAGGTGGAAAAGATCAAAACTTGTACTTTGCAATAATTTATTTTTAATAATTAATTGATAAACAGCACAGGATACCGTGACCAAAAGCAATGAAAATATCGTTACAACACCTTTGATGAAGCAGTACAATGCCATTAAGGCCAAGTACCCTGATGCCTTGCTGCTTTTTAGGGTAGGGGATTTTTACGAGACTTTTGGCGAGGATGCAAAAAAAACAGCCGAGATCCTGGGCATTATCCTCACCAAACGGGCCAATGGAGCGGCTTCCTATGTTGATTTAGCCGGGTTTCCCCATCATGCGCTGGATACTTATTTGCCCAAGTTGGTAAAGGCCGGACAGCGGGTGGCCATATGTGATCAACTGGAAGACCCCAAGCTGGCTAAGAAAATTGTTAAACGTGGCGTAACCGAACTGGTTACCCCCGGGGTTTCCTATAATGATAAGGTGCTCGAGCACCGCGAGAATAATTTCCTGGCCAGCCTTCACCTCAATCCCAAAACTTCGGGTGTGGCTTTTCTGGATGTGTCAACCGGTGAATTTTATGTAGCCCAGGGTAATGCGGATTATATCGATAAGCTGCTGCAAACCTTCAGTCCAAGCGAAGTGGTGATCCAGAAAAGCAAGATGCGGCAGTTTGTGGAACAATTCGGTGATAAATATTTTTTAAAGACATTCGATGACTGGGTCTTCACAGCGGATTTTGCCCATGATCTGATGCTCAGGCATTTTGAAACCACTTCCCTGAAAGGTTTTGGTGTTGAAGATATTGATCAGGGCAATATTGCTTCAGGGGCAGCCCTGCATTACCTGGCCGAAACCCAGCATGATAAGGTAAGCCACATAACGAAAATTCAGCGGGTTGAAGAGGAGCATTATGTTTGGCTCGATAAATTCACCATCCGCAACCTGGAGCTGGTGGCGCCACAGCATGAAGATGGGGCAACCCTGCTTAATACCATCGACCGGACCATCTCACCCATGGGAGCGCGGCTGCTGAAAAGATGGATCGTACTTCCCCTTAAGAACAAACAACCGGTACAGGAACGGCTGGATGTGGTGGAAGAACTCATCAGCAATAAAAAACTTACCGGTACTCTGAAAGAACAAATCCAAAAGATAGGCGATCTGGAGCGCTTGATCTCCAAGGTATCGGTGGGGCGAATTAACCCACGGGAGTTGTTGCAGCTAAAGCAGGCTTTGGATGCTTTGCAACCCATCAAAGAGGCCTGTAACCAGTCGGGGAATGCTTCGTTGAAGAAGATCGGTGACCAGATAAATCCCTGTTCATTCATCAGTAAAAAAATAGGGGAGGAGCTTCAGGAAGAACCGCCGGCAATGGTTAATAAAGGCAATGTGATTTCCAATGGTGTTTCCAATGAGTTGGATGAACTGCGTGAACTGGCTTACTCCGGGAAAGATTACCTGGTGCAAATCCAGCAGCGCGAAAGTAAAAACACCGGCATTCCTTCCTTAAAAATCGGTTATAACAATGTTTTCGGTTATTACCTGGAAGTGACTAATGTGCATAAGGATAAAGTACCGGCCGAGTGGACCCGGAAACAAACCCTGGTGAATTCGGAACGCTACATCACCGAAGAGTTGAAAGAATACGAACAAAAGATATTGGGCGCCGAGGAAAAGATACTTGATTTGGAAGCCCGTTTGTTCACAGAACTGGTAAGAAGCACGGCCGATTACATTAAGCCTGTTCAACTGGATGCCTCCTTGATCGCTCATCTGGATTGCCTGCTCTCGTTTGCCACGGTATCGGGGGAAAACAAATATATCAGGCCCGAAATTGACGAATCCCATGAGCTTGATATCCATCAGGGACGACACCCGGTGATCGAGCAAAACCTGCCACCCGATGAGAAATATGTAGCCAATGATGTATATCTCGACAATGAAGATCAACAGATCATCATCCTTACCGGACCCAACATGTCGGGTAAATCGGCATTGCTCAGGCAAACGGCATTAATTGTTTTAATGGCCCAGATGGGCTGTTATGTTCCCGCCAAATCAGCCCGCATTGGGGTGATCGATAAGGTCTTTACCCGTGTGGGAGCTTCCGATAACATTGCTTCCGGGGAGTCGACATTTATGGTGGAAATGAATGAAACGGCCAGCATCCTGAACAACATTACGAATCGCAGCCTTATCTTGCTGGATGAGATCGGGCGGGGTACCAGTACCTATGACGGTATCTCCATTGCCTGGGCCATTGCAGAGTTTCTGCACGAACATCCCTTGTTCCGGGCCAAAACACTGTTCGCCACCCATTATCACGAGCTGAACCAGATGGCATCCTCCATGAAGCGCATCAAAAATTATAACATCACCGTTAAGGAAGTGAATAATGAGGTGATCTTTTTGCGCAAGATGCAACCGGGTGGCAGTGAGCACAGTTTCGGGATACATGTGGCTAAAATGGCCGGAATGCCGGTAACGGTGTTGGAAAGGGCCAATGAGTTGCTGGGGCAGTTGGAGCAATCGCACAGCAACCGGCAGTTGAGCCGGCGTAAGGCCAAAAAACCAGTAAGCGAAGCCGATAAGTACCAGTTAAGCCTGATACAGCTAAACGATCCCCTGCTCGATCAAATCAAGGAGGATATACTAAACACCGATATCAATACACTTACACCGGTAGAAGCCCTGATGAAATTGAATGAGATAAAGCGGTTGTTGGGAGAGTGAGTTCTTTCACAATAATGCAGATCTAAGCAAGGCGAATGGCGAAAAAATTTTCAGATATGCTTTTGGATTTTAAAAATTGAATTATATTTGCACCTGCAAACGACGCGAAAGTAGCTCAGTTGGTAGAGCATAACCTTGCCAAGGTTAGGGTCGCGGGTTCGAGTCCCGTCTTTCGCTCAGCGAAAAGAGCGTTCATTCAAAGATAGGGTCGCGGGTGCCGAATTTTCAATTCGAGCATCCTCGAAAAATCAAAAAATCAAGGATTTGGATTTTTCGGGATTCGAGTCCCGTCTTTCGCTTAAGGATATTCTCCCCATAAAACGGGAGAATTTTTTATTTGACATCGTGCCCAGGTGGTGGAATTGGTAGACACGTTGGACTTAAAATCCAATGGCCATTGCATGGCCGTGCGGGTTCAAGTCCCGCCCTGGGTACTGGGGAAGACGGCTTTCAAGGCCGTTTTTCTTTTTGAACGCACCCCTATTTTTTTTCTTTCCTTTTCCTTATTTATTTAATAACTTTACACCGAAGTTCTAATTACTTTTAATATGATTTGCAGTTGCTGGCACTTAAATAATTAAGTTATGAGAACCTATTTGCTTACCCTGATTTTGGCCTCAACACTTTCCTGTACAGGACAAATTACTTTTGAAGAAAGGTTTTCTGATTTTCCGTTGCTATATTCTTCTGCAGTCATGCAGGTAGAAGACAGTGGTTATGTTATATCCGGATATGGGTTCGGAAATGAGCCAGACTATCATGGTTGCTGGTTAAGAACCAATAAATACGGAGAGAGCATTTGGCAAAACTTAACAGGGCTTGAAGAAGATGATTATTTATATGCCGGTACCAAGACTTCAGATTACGGTTTTATTTTAACCGGAGATATCTATGAAGAAGACGAAGGGAAAAATGTTCTTCTTGTAAAAGTTGATAATGAAGGAGAAATGCAATGGGCTGAAGATTTTGGAGGTGTGAATAGTGATTTTGGAAAGGCAATTTATCAAACCGGGAATAACAATTTTTTAATTACTGGTTATACCAGCAGTATGTATGGATCTAATCCACAACCTTATGATTTTTATGTAATTAAAACAAATGTTGATGGCGAATTATTATGGGAGAAGAACATTGGGGGTGACGAAGATGAATACGCATATTCGGCATGTCCGGCAGCTAATAATTCCGTCATTATTGCCGGAAGTACTTCAAGCTACGGACCATGGGGTAGTAATATCTTTTTGGTAAAGCTCGATAATGATGGAAATGTGGTCTGGACAAAAACATACGATAATGGAGATGCTGCGCGATCTATAAAGCCATTAACGGATGGTAATTATATTGTGTTGGCAAAATACAAACCATTATCAGGAATGGATCAGATCGTAGCATTAAAAATTAATGAGAATGGAGATACCCTTTGGTGTAAGAATTATTCTGAAGTCTTGGGAGGCAGGGTAAAAGATTGTGCGCCCACCAATGATGGCGGCTATGTGATTACCGGAAACAAATATGTAGGATGGCTTAATGTAACTGATATAATGCTTCTGAGGGCTGATAATAATGGAAATCTTTTATGGAGCAGATATTTTGGAAATTCGGCCGCTGAATCCGGAGAATCTGTAAAGCAAACTTATGATGGTGGTTTTGTAATTACGGGTGGTGGGAGTTATTCCTGTCAAAACCCTTTCATCACTTTGGTGAAAACCGATTCCACAGGATGTGTAAAGCCGCTCATTGATTCTATCACAGGGCATAGGCATGTTTCAATTTTCGACACAATTCCTTACAGTTGCATCGATTCAAGAGGAGCTGAATACAATTGGACCAGTGGCTATGGCGAAATTGTTACCGGGCAGGGTTATGATAGTGTTGGTATTGTATGGGAGCAAACAGGAGTGGATACACTTCAGGTTACTGTAAGCAATGGATGTGGTATTGATACCATGTGCATAACCATAACCATAGACAGTTGCTTACCTCCTTTAATAACACCAATTTCGGGAAATACTGATGTATACCTTTATGATGTGGAAGAATATTCGGTTGATCTTCTCGAAGGAAAATCACCGGTTACCTATGCATGGAATGTGAAGCTGGGAAGCATCTTATCGGGGCAAAACACACCTTGTATTACGGTTGAATGGAATGAAGAAGGTTATGGAATTATAGAAGTGGAAGCTATAAATGAATGCGGTAGCCATATACAATTGATTGAGGGCATATATATCATATATTCTGATGTGCAAGAGCAGGTAAACACCGGGATTTCAATTTTTCCTAATCCCTCTCATGGTTTGTTGAATATAAATCTACCTAAACATGTTGATTATGGATCTATTGAAATATTTGATATAAAGGGAGAATTAGTTTTTCGGCAAACAATTACCAAAGCGCGGAACCGATTAAACTTATCTTTCTTACATCAAGGTCTTTATCTTATTAAGCTAAAAATAGAGGATGAAGTGAAGGTAGGGAAATTAGTCATCAATTCACTGTCTTCATTTTAAAACCGGTGTTCGTTAGATTTAAGCTCCCTGCTTTGGTTGCATTACCAGCCTCAGCTAATACAAAATACAGTTAACGAAAAAATAAAGTCGTTTGATCAAGTATACCCCATGTTCCATGCCCCCAACTCTTCGCTCTTCGCTCTATGCTCTATGCTTCCTCCACCAGCCAATCCTCATTCACCCACAAACCAATAACCGGGAGCGAAGGATATTTTGACTTCAGGTAATCAATGGCCTGACGGGTGTGCTTGTTTTGTTCTTCCTTATCCACCGGGTTTCCGGCACAATCATGATGCCCGATTACTGCGATTCCTTTGGATGCGTGCTTTTCAACAGAAATATTGATGCGACCCTCAATGGATGATATAAGCGTTTGGTTTTCCATTTTAGCAAGGATTCCATTGGGCCCCGGTTCAGTAATCATATCGATATAATCTACCTGATAGCGCTTTTTCAGGTATTCGTTTACCGGCAGTTGCACCCGGCCGTCCATGCAGTTGATTGCTGTGAAAAATGTGGGCATAGCCATATCTTTTTTGGTTTAATGATTAAAACCCCATACATACCATCTTGTTTAGTTTTTTAAGAATTTTTGGAAATTTATAAATTATTTCAGAGCTTTGATTCGATTTAACCCAAATTGGAATAACTTATGATTAACCAACAAACATACGCATACCATGAGAAAACTCACCTTAATTTTTACTGCTTTACTTCTTATGACTGCTGCCTGCGAAAAGAGTGAAAGTACCCATCGTTTGAGCGATCTTTCGATCCCTGAGTGCACAGGTTTTCATTTTAGGGATCATCAAGGCGCCATAGTTGCCACACTGGGTAAACCTAACGTAAAACTGACAGCCGAGCGGGAATCATTCGAAAACCCGTATAGGATTGAATCATATCCAAATCCTGCCTATAGCGTATTAGCTGTTTATTCAACTTCAAAGATAAGCAACCAACCCAGAAAAATGTGGTTGGTGGAGGCCACAACAAAGGAAGATGTTCATTACCAGGGATATACTTTTTCGGGTTCCCAAAATTTAATTGCAGGTGGAGCGCCCATTATGGAGTGGGAAACTACTAAGGACGGATCTACCCACATTATTATCGATAATTTACCAAATGGGGTTTACCGGCTATATGTCCAGTTTGATGATGTATTGTTATGGGATAATATCATTATCGATAAAGGGTATGATCCCAATTATGGCAAGAAATAACAATTGAAAACCTAACTTAATAACTAACCTATAAACTTTATAACCATGAAAATCAAGCATTTATTCCTGTTATCATTTTTCATTATTTTATTTGCTTTGAATAATCAAGCGCAAAACCGGCCTCCAAAAGGTACTGTTGGACTGGGTGCTTCACTCCAATCGGGGCAGTATGACATTACAGTGCCATTTTGGATAGGAGAAAAAACCGTTTTGGTGCCCTCTTTTTTGGTAAATATAGCTCAGGGTGTAGGAACTGACTTTGGAATAGCCCTTGCTCCCAGGTATTACTTATCGAAAGGTAAATTGGCTCCTTACGTAACTCTCAGAGCGGGGGTTATTACCAATGTACCTTCTGCGGATAATGAAGCCCAGAACGAAAACTTAATAGACTGGATAGGAGGTATTGGTACTGGAGGTGAATATTTCGTAAGCCCACAATTTAGTATTGGCGTTGAAGCCCAGGGAAATGTGACTAACTCGGATGCGCGCTCCTACCGTTTTGGTAATCCGGGTAATACTAATTTTAATCTGTCAACATCAGTTTCGGTGAACATTTATTTTATGAAGGACGAATAGAATAGCCTTATTTTTCCAGCAACAATATCGACATGGGCAGCTTGCCACTTTCAACATTGATCCTTTGGTGAACCAATGTTTCGGGAATAAGGTATGGCCGGGCTGTAAGGATGACTGTCCGCTTCCAGTTGTGTTGAAAGAGGTGTTCCAGGAATTTCTCATACAATTCTTCCACTGTTCTATATGATCCCATGCGGAGGCCAAAGGGCGGATTCAGTATAATTCGGTCATGATCAAGTGGGATCTTTGTGGCATCACCTTCAATGAAATCCGGCGGTACTCCTGCCTTTTCAGCATTTTTCCGGGCGCCGATCAGGGCTTTACGATCGATGTCGGCGCCAAAAACGCTCAATGGTTGATCGAGTTTTTCATCCTCAATTTTTGCTTTGAGCTTCATTAGGTGAGCCTTATCGATAAACGGAAAACGAAGGCATGGAAAGTCTTTTTGTTCATTGGGGATCCGGTTAGCCATAAGGATCGCCTCAATGCAGGTAGTTCCCGAGCCGCACATGGGATCGATAAGGGATTCACCGGGTGTCCATTCCGAGAGCCTTACCATAGCATTTGCCACGCAAGCATTCAGGCCGGCCGGATGCAGGTATCGCCGGTAATGCCTCATATGCAAGCCGGTACCCGTAGTGTCGAGGGCAATAATACATTGTTGATGACGGATAAAAATGCGAAAGGTAATATCAGGCTTATCCAGGTTTACTGCCAGGCGTTTTCCGGTAAGATTTCTAAAACGGTTAATAATAGCTTCACCGGCAAGCCGGTTGATGCCGGTGGAGGTAAAGTCATGCTCCCCATGACGATCAGTATCTGCTGCAAAACTTTGATCTTCTTTTATTAACTCGTTAAGCGGTAATTGATGAATAGTTTCCGGGATTTCATCTTTCTTTTCAAAATGCGCCTCCGCTAATTGCCAGAAGACTTTCTGAAGCATTTTACCCCGGTAATTCAAATGCAACACATCATCCATTTCACCATCAAGCCGTAACATGCCTTTATGGGCATATTCAGGGTCTTTGCCGGTGATATCCTTTATTTCCCGCATAGCCAGCTTATCAAGGCCGGGAACGGTTGTGATGATAATATTTGCCATAGGGCGAAGGTACGGAATTGGTGAGATTAAAGATTGTAGATTGTAGATTGGCGATTTTCAATCTTATTCAATCTGATCAATCTAATACAATCTTCTCTAGGGTGTTGACAAGCCGTTTAAAATTATGAATTAAGAATGAGGAGTTTAGAATTCCGAATTATTACCAGTTATAAGTTATTTTGATTGGAGAATGAAAAAAACTCCCACCAGCCGGGTGGCCGATGAGAGCTTTTGCCGGGGTTCAAAGTATATGGGGGTTAGTCTTTAATGATCACTAAATATTTGGATGCTTCCCAAAATAAGTCAGGATTGCTTATGACAAGTTGCTGTACATCACCGTTTTCTTTTTTCACTTCATAAGCTTCTTCAGGGTGGACAGTCGCCAGCTTAAGATCATCCGATGGAATATCGAATGTTTTCTTATCGCGTATATCGATCTTGTTAAAGGCATCCTTGTTAAAATCGGATTTCAACACTTCGCAACGTCCTAAAAATCCCAGAAAACCGCCCACCTTGTCTACTACATTCCGGTCTCTTAATGCATCCTCTTCTCCCATGGCATAATAAGCCGTATTTAGCAGTGTGGTTTTGTTATCAATCTCTTCCGACTGCGTTTTGTTGTCTTTTTTCAAGTCAGCAATGGTCTTTTTCATTTTCGATAACTCATCTTTCATGTTGCTGATATTACCTTCCAAGTTTTTGGTAACGGTATTGAGCGAATCTATCAGCATTTTCTTTTCATCAAGCTTTATTTCGAGCTTATCAATCCGGCCGGCAAATTTGGATGCCCGGTACCCGGCATTGCGGACTTGTTTGTTGAGCGATTCGATTTCCTGTTTACTTTCCATCATCAAATTGTTGATATCACCGGTAAGGTTTTGCACTTTCGAACCGGCATCCGCCCCGGGTTCTATCTTTTGCAATTCAGCTTCTTTTTGGGTTATTTTATCCAGGTTCCCTTTAATATCCATGATCACTGTTTCCAGCCGCTCATTTCTTTTTTGCACCTGGTTAAGCTTTTCGGTCAACTGCTTGTTTTCCTTACTCAAATCAGACTCTTGTTTCTTCTTTTCCTCCTGATCCTGGCAACCGATTGCGATTGACATCATGATCATTAGCAGCACAATATTCCGTATCATAGTCCTCTCTTTTTTATGTGATTCACGAAATGACGTTCAAGCTTTATACCAGCAATTCGGATACAGGAAAACAGCGACCATAGGGGTTTTTAGCCATACAATATTAATCCTGAACTGTGGAAAGGCTTTCGTGAGTGTGAAGAAGTTCCACAGTGAGTCTTTTCCTGGATAGGCAAGATTCTATTACGCTTATAACAAGGGATACCCAAAATTCAAAATTCTTCCACCGCTCATCTCTTCGTTCCTGAGCCTCATAGCCTTTGGCTTCCAACAAGCACCGGCTCGTCTTCAACCTCTAGCCGGTCGATCCTTACATCGTAGAATTCATTACGCTGAACGTTATCGGCTTTGAATTTAACCGGGATGTAGTGCTCACCGTAACCGCGGGCAAAGCCTTGTTCATCGATCTTTTCAACCAGTACCTGCTGGGTTTTGCCGATAAAGGAGCGACGGTAGTTTTCTTTGTTTTCATCAGCCAGTTTGCGGATGATCTCGCTGCGCTCCGCTTTCAACTTATTGGTAATATGATCGCTCATGCGGGCGGCACGGGTTTCCTGTCGCATGGAGTATTTAAAGGTGTGGATGTGGCTGAAACCGGCATCTTTTACAAAATCGACGGTTTCCTGAAAATCCTCTTCGGTCTCGCCTGGAAAGCCGACAATCACATCGGTGGTAAAGTTAAAATCAGGGACTACCTTCCAAATGTCATCCATGATGCGGCGGAATTCTTTGGCGGTGTACATCCGGCGCATCTTTAGCAATATCTTTTCCGATCCACTTTGCAGGCATAAATGCAAGTGAGGTGTGAGCTTGGGATGGCGGAACAGCTCGTACAGCTTTTTGCTGAATCCGTCGGCTTCGATGGAGGAGATGCGTACCCGGAAATCGCCCGGGAGTTCCAGGATCCTTTCCAACAGGTCTTCAAAGCGAATGCCCTCATAGTCATAGCGGCCAATGTTAACACCTGTCAACACGATTTCCTTATAGCCGAAGCCGATTACCTGTTTGATGTTTTTTAAAATGTCATCCACCGGGCGGCTGGTGGCGCGGCCACGCACCTTGGGAATGATGCAAAACGTACAGAAATTATCACAACCATCCTGCACCTTGATCATGCTGCGGGTGTGGAAGGTCTTATCGGCTGCTTCGTAACTGAAAATGCTGTTTCCGGTCTTTTTCGGGTGATAAACCTCACCTTTGTAATGGGCATCGATCAGGTCGAAGATCTGGCTTTTTTCCTCGTTATCGACAAAATAGGTCACATTATCGAGGCTTTCCTCCAGCTTCTCGCGGTGGTTATTCACCATGCAACCGGCAACCACCACAACGGCATCCTTGTTATTTTTGGTCGCCTGCCTTACAATTTGTTTGGATTTATGATCTGCCTGACCGGTTACGGTGCAGGTATTCACCACATACACATCGGCGGCATCATCGTAATTAACAATGCGGTAATTGTTTTTATCGAACCGGGAAGCCAGCGCATCGGTTTCATATTGATTAAGCCGGCAACCGAGGGTTTTAAAAGCAATGGATTTACTCATGATATCAACTCCGGTTCTTTCACATTCACCAACTCTCCTTCGGTCGACATTGCACTGGCGGTGGTGATCCTTACATTGGCAAACTGCCCGATAAGCGATTCTTCCGTTGAGGGGAAGCGGGTAATGATCTTCCCTTCGGTAAGGGCCGATAAGTAGCCTTCCTTGCGGTCTTTTCCGGTCACAATCACCGGATATACGTTTCCGATCATGCTTTGGTTGTAGGCATAGGTGTGCCTGATCATATCCTCGCTAAGCTGGTGGAAACGCTTTTTCTTCTCATCTCTTGGAATATCATCGTCCCAACGCGAACTGGCTGCTCCGGGGCGGGGAGAATATTGGGCAATGTAAGCCATGTTGAATTTGAATTCATCCATGATCTGGCGGGTGTTTTCAAACTGCTCCTCGCTTTCGCCGGTAAATCCTACGATGATATCGGTGAAAACAGTAGCTTGCGGTATCAACCGCCAAATGGTATGCATGATCTCCCGGTAATCTTCAATGGTGTGTTTGCGGTTCATTTTCATCAACACCTTGTTATCACCCGATTGCACCGGAAGATGAATTTGTTTGGCCAAATGCGGATATTCCGCGATCACCTCGATCACTTCATCGGTCATATCACGCGGATGAGGCGAGGTGAAATACACCCAGAAATCCTTGCTGCTTTGCTTGCCATATTCGCCGACTTTCCTCAGCAGTTCGGGGAAGGAAATTTCATTCCCCCGTTTATCCAAGCCATAGGAATTCACATTCTGGCCCAGCAGGGTAATGGATTTATATCCTTTTTCAACCAATATTTTCAGCTCACTCATGATCTCTTCGGAAGGTCGTGAAATTTCACGGCCACGGGTATAAGGCACGGCACAAAAAGTGCAAAACTTATCGCACCCGTTTTGGATGGGAATAAAAGCCTGGTAGGATGAGGAATAATGCGGGGTAATATGCCAGAAGTCCTTGATGCTCTCCGGGGCAATTTTTTCAATACGATTGAGGCTCACCGGGGAAACCACACCGTATTTACCGATCATATCCGGTAATTTGGGCAGATCGGCCATTGTGAATACGAGGTCGAACATCTTGAGGAACTTTTCGCGGTCGGCGGGTAAAATACATCCGGTAAGAAAAGTGATCAGATGTTGTTTATTCTTGCGTTTATTCCATTCGGCAATTTTGGAATACACCTTATCGATGGCTTTTTGCCGAACCGAGCAGGCGACAATACCCAAGATTTGGGCATCCTTTTCGTTATCGGTCCAGGTAAAGCCCATGTCGTCCTCGAGTACTGTTTTTACGCGTTCGCTGTCAGAGATGTTCATCTGGCAGCCCAATGTCATTATATTATATTGCATCATTCAACTCCGCTTAAAAATAGACTTCTGCTTGCAGTTGCCGTGCGTCAACGCCTTTTTGCTGCAAAATATCAAAACAATCGTGTATCATATTGATATTCCCGCATAAATAAAACAACGCATCGGTGTCCACTTCATTTTGTTTAAGGTATTCGGTTACCCGGCCGTTAAAATCACCTTCCTCATCGCGGGAAGTGCAAAGGATATAACGCTCCTGCTCGTAATGATCGCGCTCATAGGCTTCGTTTCCGTATTTAACACCGTGCAACAAAGTGTAATCGAGCTGTTCATAAGACCGCACAAAGCTATGAAACGGAGCGATTCCTGTGCCACTGGCAATCAGGTAATATTTTTTACTCAGCACATCGCGCATATTCAGGGTGAAATAGCCTACCGGTCCATCGAACATCAGTTCTTCGCCTACTTCAAGCCTTTTGAGCTTGCGCGAGACATTCCCCGGCACCACTTCTTTAATCAACACTTCCAGGTAATCGTCCTCAGTGCCACTGTAAATGGAATATTCACGTGCTTCGATCTGGTTGGGTGGGCCCAGCAAAATATGCTGTCCGGGCAAAAACTTAATGCCGTTTCGATCGAAACGCACCACGTAGGCCGAGTCGGTTAAGCTTCGTATTTGTTGTATTTTATAGTGCTTTTCCAGGGTTGATTTCATCTATCTCAAATTTTCATGCAAAGATAAATAAAATCAATTAATTTAGATTGTATATAAATAGAGATATTAATGCTTTTTAAGCGCAAATCTTAAGTCCCTGAAGTGGCTTCGTCGAAAACTACTCCACTGCCGAAGAGGTTACTTCCTTAGTTAAAATATTGATAAAGCGTGATTTGCTAATAAAATGGTCGGCCAGCAGTTTTCCTTCATATACCAATCCAAAGATGCCGTAAGGTGATGGGGCAAATTCCTGTACCTCCTCAGGCGTAGTGAATTTGGTAATTCCAATGTTGAATCCCTTTTCCGAGGCGGTTTTCTTAAGCTCATTAATCGATTTTGAAACGTAAGGGCATTGATCGGCATAATACAAATGCAAGCCCGGATGCTGCACCTTTCGTTCATTCCAATTTTGGGGAAAATAGGGAGGAGGAAAGTTATCGAAACTGTAGGCCAGCAACTGGAAACCATTCGGCGCTGTATCGACTAAACGGAATCCATTCTTGAAGAATATACCGGCATCGGCAATCCAGGGCCCATCACCGGCCATTACTGCAACACCTGCAAAGTTGGATTTCCGGGCATCCTCGATGCAATCCAGTATTAATTGAGACATAAAACCCCGGTTACGATTTTTTTTCTCTTTTGCCCAAATGCAATGGATAAACATGTAGCCTTTGGCATTAACGGCCCGCCATGCATTGGAGCCGGGTATGTATTCAATGAAACCCAATTGTTCCTTGCCCGATTGTAGGATTTTTAGTCGCAGCCCTTCTTTGATCCTTGTTTTCAGCCAATTGGTCTTTTTTTTAAAGCCTTGGTGCTTTGCGTTGTTCACGCAGTACAAACCTCGCCATTGTGCATTGTCGGGTTGTATCATTATGATTTCCTGCTGCTCCATACGGGTTGTATTTTATGAGAATCGGGCTGTATTGATATGCATCTTTCCATCTTACTATGCTCTGATATTTAGATATACACCAGTCATAAAAACAGAACCTTAAAAGTATGAATTATGCGTTTGAGTTACAAAAATTATCTTGGGAATTCCGGGAAAACTTATTAAGTGCTCTTCTATGCCAAGTCATGTGGGGATTTCATGTTAAAGCTCTTTGAGATCACCTGTAAACAATGATTTCGAAAAGTTTTTAAAAAATGTGCGGTTTGGATACTCTACGTTAAAGTTTCGATCATTGGGGGCTGATTCAACATAAATACCTGTGTTTGTTTCCGTTCATTTTTCAATTTGTTGATTCCAGGCGAATGGACAGATTAGTATATTGATAGTACAAACGCAAGTTTCACGGAAAAATGCAAGGAATGATGTAACTCATTTCCCGATCAATCGTCAAATTAAGTGACATCAAAAAACAAAAGGATATGAAAAAGTTACTGGTAATAGTCCTCCTTGCAGTATTCAGCACAACTGCCTTTGCACACGATCCCACATTTGAAAAGGTTTACGATAAGTACAAGTCCTATGACGGCGTGGTGAATTTTACGGTTCCCGGTTTTATAGTCCGGATGGCCTTATGGTTCGATGATTTTGAACCCGAGGTGGAAGATTTTATCCGCCACATTGATAAGGTTAAGCTTATAGTGGTTGAGAACGATCATCTAAATGCTCGTATTAATTTTTGCCGCGAATACTCAAATGCCTTGGTTGAAACCGAGATGGTTGAGTGGCTGGAAGTGCGTGAAGACGGTGAGGAAGTCAACATAATGGCCCGTAAAGACCGCCGGGATAATATACGCGAGATGGTGATATTGGTCAGCGGTGAGGAAAATGTTATGATCTATATGAAAGGGCGATTTACGCAGGAGATGTTTGCTAACATGGCCGATGACAGTGAAATGCACGAGATGTTCCATTGAAAGTGAGAATAGTTCAACTCCTTCGGAGTTGCTTTTCCAGCCGCTTGTCAAGCCACAGGCTATCGCCTGTGGTTAATACTGTTGATCCCTTCCGGGATTCGAATAACTCAACCATCAGTAATGCCTTATCATTGTAGATGATCATAGCTTGATCAACTTTCGATTTATTACCCCCTTATCGGTTCTTATTCTTATGGTATAAAGTCCGGGAGTCAGATGGGTTGTTTTCAATACGGCCTTTTTCCAATCGCCTGCTTTTTGACTTCCCATTGATTGGCCGGTTGTATTGAAAAGCTGCATTTCATTAATTTTCAGATTAGGAGTTGTGGCTGTTACTTCAATATGATCTTTAAAAGGATTAGGGCTTACCTGAATACTTTTATTAAGGGTTTCATTTTCCGGGATGGCATCGGGTCCCTGTGCTCCTTCCAGTGAAAGTCCGCCGAAGACCTCAATGGAACTGCGGTCCATAAGAATTTGAATGTTTACCATACCATCTTCGGGTTCCAGTACATGGCCGGTCTGACCGGTGGGGGTTTCGAAATAAAGGATGCTAAACGTTGCATCATAAACGATCTTATGCCCCCGCAGGTTGAATTCTATTTGGTTGGCGTCTTTCACATCAAGCGAAATTCGAATATCAAGCAGGTCATGATAAATGCTGTCCAGCGGATTATCACCCGGATTCAGTTCCAGATTGGTAAAACTATGTTTTATGTTGTGCAGTGATTCAATAGTCTTGACCGGTCTTTTACAAAGCCTGATTTCTTCGCCAACGGTTCTCAGGCTCAACTCCACCGGAAACGACATCTGCTGGTTAAAGGGCATTCCCGGGAAATATCCGTCGCGCATCCATGCTATTTGTATTCTGCGGCCATTGGGGGTGTTGTTCCAGCTTTGCGTGGCATAATAATTCACCCCATAATCCCCCACCATCTTCGAGGATTCGGGCATAAAGCTTTCACCATCGAAAGTCCCGATCTTATAGCTACCGTCGCCGTCAACCATTACCCATTTGGTATTGGTAGAGTCTCCATCAACCGGCCGCTTGAAAAAATCGGGGCATTCAAACCAGCCACCACCGGTAGTGCTCAACAACCCCCAGTTTTTCAGATCAGTGGAGCTCCAAAAACCCATTCTGCCGGTTTGATAAATGATCATGATCCATTTTTCATCCGGTTCGTACCAAAAGATCTTGGGATCACGCATATCGTTGCCATGAATAGCCGGGATCACCGGATTGTTCTCATAGGGTTCAAAAGTGAAGCCTCCATCATTACTGTAAGCAATGTTTTGGCTTTGTTCTCCATTATCGGTGCGCGCTACGGTATAGGCAGCTATTATCGGGGGATTTTCCCCGGTTTGAAATCCTGAGGTGTTGTTATGATCCACAGCGGCCGAGCCCGAAAACACGTGATGGCCATCACCGTGCTCATTCATGGTAAGTGCAACAGGTTGGTGTTCCCAATGAACAAGATCGGTACTGGTGGCGTGATTCCAGTGCATATATCCCCAATGGTTTCCATATGGGTTGTATTGGTGGAACAAATGCCAGGTACCTTCATAATAAACCAATCCATTGGGATCGTTCAGCCAATTTTCCTCGGCGCTGTAATGGAATTGCGGGCGGTATTCCTCATCAAATCCTTGCTGGCCTTCATATATTGATTTCAGTTCATTCACTTCCAGGTTGATGATTTTCGCTGTGCCGCCTGCACTTTCCAAGGACAGGTAATCCTGAGCGGTTGAAGGTGTTATATCCATGGTAATGCAAACCGGGGCGCCTTTTTTTAGTGAGTCTTCCTGCGCAAGGGAGGGTGTTACCAGCAAAACACCCAGGACTACAGTTATTATGTGGTTTATAATGTGTCGGTTGAAATTCATATTATAAATGTTCGTATGGACTTTGGCTTAACGAATGAATAAAAACATTCCGGTCAAAAAAAAGATCAACCGGAATGTCAAAAGCTACGATGAAACTTGCCCAGAGGGCTATTGGCCAATCTCTGCCGAGATTGTTGCCAGGTACAACAATATATTTTCGGTTATTTGATGAATGTTATCCATGTAGGTATTTTCCACGTCGTGGCTGGTATACCAGTCGTATGCACCGGCACTGAAAGCGATGCAGGATCCCTGGCTTTCACTACCGGGGAATTCGGCCAGGATGATGAGTACATTCCGGTCACCATCCCATTCGGTGCTGCAATAGCCGATCCCATTATCCGGGAAAGCATCCGGGTTATCCACTACTACCCACCAGGCTTTGTTATCTTTTCGCCAGGTATCGGCGCTGATGAGGAAAGCAGCAGGGTAGTCATAACCATCGGCTTTGCGTAAGCCCTGGAAAATGTCATGTGATGCATATCCTTTAAAGCTTATACCCCACGGATCGGGATTTTCAAATTCCTGCGGTGCGCCGCCCACTTCGTTAGGTCCTTTACCTTCGGGAACAATGCCCAGGGTTTCGGTGTATTGGGTGGCAAAGCCACTCAGGTAAATGCTACCTCCACGGTCGCGATAATCCACTAAGGCTGTTATCGCTGCATCAGCCAGGGCGCCATCCGGTAGCTCCGGTTCTGCATCATAATGCCACCAAACTACATCGATGCTATCGAGCACAGCGCTATTGTTGGCTAATTGATTAAAGCTCATGTATTGAGCTTTATCAAAACTGCTTAAACCCCAATTGGTTGCCGCAGCCTCGTCGCCATTGGAGATTTCACTGGCTGCATCAGAGGTTCCAATTAATAAAAGGCGTGTGGATTTTTTGTCCAGGCCTCCGTAGGTCACATGTGCTGTGTAATCTCTTGTTGTTCCATTATTTTCGACGGTAAAGGCAACCGGGGAAGAAAAGTCCACAGCTTGACCAGGGCTGGGTGTAACACTGGCGCCATAGGATGTTTCAACAATAGGGACCATCGAGTTGATATCCGCATATGGCGGTACTTTGGCCCTGATGGTAAGCGTGTCCTGATCGACTGTTGAATTAACATCGAGTCCCTGGATGCCGAAATCGACGATCCGTGGTTCAACGGTACCCAGGTCATTCAGCCCTTCTTCCTCGGAGCACCCGCTTAAGAAGAAACCTGCTATTACCGCTAACCAAATGAATTGTGCTAACCGTATTTTCATAATTGTAAAGTTTTAATTGTTTAACATATGTTTCATTTGTATTTTCTTTCAATTCTTCCAGACCGATTTCAGCATCCAGGCATTCAAACTACTTAGATGGACTTTGCCACCTTCGCTAAATAATTCGATGGAAAGGTCGTCTTCATCAGGATATACCTGGCATGAGATAACCGTTTCACCCTCATTTCCGAATACTTCTATGGATGACTGATCGATAAAAATGTGCAGTTTAACCAGGCCATTCCGGGCTTTCAAAGGGCCTTCATACACCTTGGCGAATTCGGGATGAAAGCCGGTGTTGCCGGCATGGCGCCGGTCTACATAAACTTTTTCATCCTCCGGGCGATAACCCACCACCAAGCCTTCGGAACCTTTCTTACACAAGTTAAAGCCAAATTCCCTGGTGTCGCCTGTAACAAATTCCGCCGTGAGCTCATAAACATTCCTTTCGGGCTTAAATTCCAATTGCTCAACTCCTTCAATGGATTTGTCCCTTATGTTGAAGTGATCATAGCGCAAGGAGGTAAGCTCCTCAATGGGTTGCTGAACCAGACGAATACCTTCCGGGAAAGTTTTCAAAGCCAGTGATCGCGGAATAGATTCAAAACCTTTCCAAGGTTTGGTAGGCACCTCACGGGCATACAGCCAGTTCCCCATCCAGGCGATCCAAATTCGGCGGTTGCTGTTTTCCGGGTAATTATTCCAGGAACGAACCGCGTAAAAATCGGGTCCGTAATCAATCCAGAAAGCCTTTTCGCGTTTCTTTTCAGCCGGTTTATCCGATAGCATTACATGATCGATATTAATGTGCCCAAAACCGGTTTTACAAGAATCCACTATTTCGAGGTGGGCTTTCTTTCCTTTAAATTCGGAAACATTCCAATGCGTCCAATACATCGTTTCGGTATTGATACCTGTTTTAAACCGGACCGGTTTTTCATCCACCACCAGCTTCATATAGGTGCTTTTAGGATGCATTCCACCACCGATCTGGAAATTCAAATAATCCTTATCGATCGTAAAAGCAGGGGACGTGAGTTTACCGATGGTTCCGTCTTGTTTGTAGAAACTGTTAATAAGCCTTTCACCGGTGTAGCCTATAATTATTGCCTGCTTTGGTAAGGCCCCCCGGGCCGGGGAGGCATCGAATGCCTCCCCTGTTTTACTCCATCCCTCAAGAGTTTTATTTTCAAAATCAAACACTACGTTTCCCTGAGGCTTTTCCTCCCTCTTATTCAAATCACCTGCAAAGTTTTCATCCAGCTTGAATTCCCTTCCGTCAAAATCGCCTATGAAATATTGTCCACTTATGGGCTGGACATCCACTTCCAACACCCATTTAATGTGGGTTGTGTCGCCGTCAACCGGTAAGGGGAACATATCGGGACATTCCCATACCCCCTGATCCGATCCAACAGGGCCGAAATCACTAAGGTGTTTCCAATCCTTCAGGTTATCCGAGGCATAAAACCTTACTTTCCGTTTGCCCGAGAGCGTTATCACCATGATCCACTTTTCGGTTTCTTCGTGCCAGAATACTTGCGGATCACGGAATTCGCGTGAGTCAATATCAATTACCGGATTATAATCATATTTGGTAAAGGTCATACCACGATCATTGCTGTAGGCAATAGCCTGGGTCTGTTCAATGTCGTCGAAATGTAGTTGTGAATAAGCCGCAACAACCGGGGGATTGTTACCTTTTTGAAATCCACTGGTATTATTCCAATCGATCACAGCCGATCCGGACATCACGCCTATGCTATCACTTTCTTCGATAGCCCATGGGTGATGTTCCCAATGCACCAAATCTTCACTGGTGGCATGTCCCCAGTAATAAAGATGGTATTTGCCATCCAGGTAGATCAATGCGCAGGGATCACCAATCCATCCCTGTGGGCGGTTGAAATGATATTGTGGCCTGTACTTTTCATGATACAGGCTATCTTGTTCTCCACTATGTGCAGTATTTGACATGCACATAAGGATAATAAGACCGGTGGTGATCAATTGCTTCATGTTATTTCACTTGTTTTATATCCATTTTCCAAACATCAAGGCTCTCAAGGGTTGCCTTGCCACCTTCACTAAAAAACTCCACATTATTACTTACTTTTTTCTCGGGGAACATCCGGGTGGTAAATGCATAGCCGTCATTAACAAAAACTTCTACTACCGAACCATCGACAAACACGTGCATTTTAATCTTTCCATTTTTGGGTTCAGGCAATTTGCCGCTTTTCACATCGCTATGCATGTATTTATTAAGGCTTGATTTAGTGCGATCTACTGTAAATTTGCCCAGCGCAAAGTTGTAGGAGATCTTGGTGAACTCCTTGTCATCGGGATGTTTGCCCAGGATTATTCCCACATCTCGGGCACTGCCCTGTGAGAATTCGGTAACCAGCTCAAGCTGACGGCCGTCAATGTTGGGCCGATTGTCGGTACCGGGCGTTAAATCTATATTTTGATAGGATTGATGCCCGGTGCGCAAACGTTTTAAATTCGGATGAGGATATTGCTTAATGCGATGATCTTCCAGCTTCCACTCCCGTGGAATACTGTATAGATGTGCCCATCCCAATTCATAATTCCCCTGTGGTTTAATTTCATCGGGGATAATGGCAATGGCCGTTGTACGTTTTTGTTTGTCGTAGGCCACTGAGGGTGAAAGCAATCCATTAACCACTTCCAGCAATTTTGGAATTTCATGATCAGGTACAAAACGCTCATTTTTAAACTCACCTACCCAATAAAATGCTCTTGCCGGATCTCCTTTATAGGGAATTTTATTGACAAGGAGCACATATTTATCCTTATTCTTAAATTTCCAGAATACGGGCATCTCCCAGAAAACACCGCAAGGAAATACTTCGGGTTTGCCTACATGCATTAAATTCAGGTATTCCCAATTTTTTAGGTCCATGGATTTATAAAGTAAAACAGCGCCGGCTTTTTTAGGTTTTTCCACCCCAAAGCCTATGATCATGTAATACGTATCTTTTTCCTTCCAGATATAGGGATCGCGCATATCGGATCGCTCAAATTTTTCGGGAGCTTCGGGAATTACCGGGTTCTTTTCGTATTTTTTCCATTCGGTAAGCTTATCATTTTGCGGATAGGCCATGGCCATACCGAATTTCTCGCCATCGCCGGCGGTATACATGATCACCGGCGTGCCTTCTTCATTCTTAATGACGTGTCCTGACCATATACCGAATTCGTCGTATCCCTTTTCGGGCCATAGAACCGGTTTGTGATGATCCCATTGGAGGAGATCAGGGGTGCTCATGTGCCCCCAGTTGATATGAGCCCAATATGGACCGGTTGCATTTTTTTGATAATAGATATGATATTTATCATCATGATAAATCAATCCATGAGTTTCGTTGGTCCATGCGGCTGGGGGAATAGGATGATATTCGGGCCGGTGGAAATCACCGGCGAAACGTGTTGAGGGTATGGTAAGGTTCGGCTTCTTTTCAGGCTTCAGCTTACCGTAGGTGGTTTTTATCTTTTTCTCGGCCAGCTTTTGATCGAATATCTTAACCTCATCAACAATTCCATTGATCGTGTTGGTGGGGAAGGTTTCGGCTACTTTATTTTCTTGATACCCCTTTCCGATATAAATATCTCCTTCTTTAGGAAAGGAGTAACCGGATAAGTCATGGGTTCCCTGTGTAATTAATTCGCCATTGTTGAATAAGTTCACTTGGTTTTGATCCACTGTGGCGGTCAGGTAATGCCACTTGATTTTTGGAAGTGGTTGTTTACCTTGTATAATGGCTTTGTTGCCTTTATGATCCAGTGCCACCACCGGATAGCCGTATTCATTCACACTGAGTTTGAATCCAACTTGCCTTGCCGAATCATAAGCCGAGATAATGCTTGCTATATCTACCGGATAGGATTCCAGGGCGAACCATGAAGATACTGTAAATGCCCTGAGCTTTTTATCAATATCCACAGCGCCTTTTGCCCAGGTTGAATATCCGTCCAGGCGTATGGCTTCCCCTTTTACGCCTTTCACGCTTTCAATAGTATGCACATCGGAGTGAATGGCAAATACATTTTTGCTCACACTTTCTTTACCCATCTGCTCCTGTGGGCCTTCAAAGCTCCAGCGGGCAACCATGTCTTTTTCGCGTTGCTCGCATGATGCTATTGCCAAAAGCATCATTGAAAGGATTAAAACTAAATTACTTGTGGTTCTCATAACTTTTTATGTTTTTTGGTTCGTTAATGAAGGCGGGAAGAGGCAAAGCCTCTTCCTTTGCCTTATTACTCCCCAATCAACATACAATTAATATGCAGGATTCTGCTGGTAAAGACCGCCACTGCGGTCAATTTCATTTTGCGGAACAGGTAAATGCTCATGCTTGTCGCCAATGAAGTTCGCCTGTCCGTAATAGCTACGTTCTTCGGTTTCTTCGGCGAAGTAAGTATTGAGCACATCCTCAGCAATGCCCCATCTGGCCAGGTCGTAAAACCGGTGGCCTTCGAGGCAGAGTTCAAGGCGGCGCTCCATACGGAGGGCTTTGAGGGCAGTTTCCTGATCCCAACCGCTGGCCGGGTAGGGTTCGATCTTATAGTTGGCTGCCGGCCCGCTGCCGTCGAGTTTTTGTACCCGGGGTGCATTTTGTGCACGTTCACGGATGTCATTGATCAGATTGCGGGCTTCGTCAAGATTCTGGTTAAGTTTGATGAGCGCCTCGGCTTTCCACAATAGTACGTCAGAATATTTAAGGATAGGCCAGTTGAGTGGAGAACCACCCCAGGGCCAGCCTTCGATCATATATGATGAATTGGGGTCGATCTGGTATTTTTTGGCTGCATAGGGTCCGTATTCTTGCAGGTTACGGCACCATGATTCATCATACACACTTTCTTCGAAGCTTTTCCAGGGAATTCCGATACGGCCGATGAAATGATCTAGACGGGGATCAATAGGAGTATCCTCATCTACATTTTCTTCATTAAAGCTATCGAACATCGGAAGGCCGTTTTCATCAACCTTATAAGCATTCACCAGGTTCTGGCTGGGGCGGTGGAAACCATCGCCGCCGTATGCCGGTCCCCTGGGTGCGTTCAACAGGTTTCCCCAGTTGATATTACCGAAATCGGAACCATCATTAATGGAATGCTCAATACTGAAAATGAATTCAGGACCATGTTCGGCATCTACTTTCCACAGGTTCCTTATATCAGTAAAGAGCGCATACTGACCTGAATTGATCACTGCATTGGCTTCGGTAAGGGCCTGATCCCATTTTTCCTGGAAAATATAGGTTTTGCTCAAATAAGCGTGAGCAGCAAATTTATTAACGCGTCCGGCTTTTGAGGCTACCTCGGGAAGTGTATCGCGTGCAGCTGCGAAATCGGTTTCGATATAGCCCCAAAGTTCTTCTTCATCAAAGCTGTTTGAGATCTCTTCCAACTCATTATTTGCGACACCTTCATGAATATAGGCGAAAGTTCCGAAGTTGATCATCATATCGAAGTAAAAATGACCGCGCAGAAAACGCATCTCGCCGATACGGGCATTGCGATCTTCGTAATCGGCAGGATCGATCTCCCGTAAGGCTTTCAAGGCTTTATTTACCCTTCCGATAGCCACATACATGGCTTGCCATTTTCTTTCAAGTAGTGGATTGTCGGCACGTACGTTCCCAATTTCGAGGTCATGGTATTCGGCAATGTCACCAACACCGCCGCCACCTTTGTATGCATCGTCCGAACGCATATCGCCATAGCTCCAGTTTGACGGAGGCTGAAAGAATGCAGGATTCGGATCGGCGAAATTCATAGCCAGGCCTGCATAGGCCGCATTGATCAATGCTTCAACACCTTCGGGGCTTTCCAATTGATCGCCACTCAACGTTCCTTTTGGTTGCGTATCGAGGAACTCATCTTCGTTACATGCCGTAAAGAAAAGCATGGAAACGAATGCGAATGTTATGAATATAGTTAGCTTTTTCATTGTTCTGTTCTTTTGAGGTTTAGAAATTGATGTTTACACCCAGGTTTACATTTTTAGTATGCGGATAAAATTGGTTATCCACGCCATAGAAGGTAGCTGAAGCAGCTCCTACCTCATAATCCATTCCGGTATAGTCGGTTATATTGAAGATGTTTTGTGCCTGCACGTAGAACCGTACTGATTCCAGGTTGGCCTTATCCGTAAAGCTTGATGGAAGCGTGTAACCAATTACTATATTTTTAAATTTCACATAAGTCCCGTCTTCAATAAAGTAGGTTGAATGACGGTATTCATTGTTGAAGTTGGAAGTGCTGACCGCCGGAATGTCGGAATCGGGATTTTCGGGTGTCCAGGCATCCAGGGTGCGGGCGCCGTAGTTAAAGTTCCAATAGGTGAAATCGGTCATGCGCTTATGGGTGTTATAAATATCGCGTCCGAAAACTCCTTCAATGAACATGGAGATATCAAAGTTCTTATAGCTGGCGCTGAGGTTCAACCCCATGGAGAAATCCGGATGCGGGCTGCCGATATACTGGCGATCCTGCTCATTGATAACACCATCATCGTTTAGGTCCTGGTAACGGATACGGCCAAGGCTTCTTTCAGTAGCGTCGATGCCTTCTTGTGTAGCATGGTTTTCAATATCGTCAATACTGCGGAATAAACCGTCGGCAACATAGCCATAGAAAGCGAATACCGGGTGGCCGGGTTCGATACGGCCGGGAGCAAAATCGAAGAAATCATTGCCTTCACCAATGTCGAGTACTTCGTTTTCGGTTTTGGAAAAATTAAGGCCTGCTTCGTAAGTAAAGTCTTCACTAACAACTCCCCTGTAATCGAGGCTCATTTCAATACCCTTGTTTTCCATTTTACCACCATTGATATAAGGAGCAGCGCCTTCGCCCCAAACACCGAGCAATGGCGGATTTACGAGCATACCGTCGGTTTCCTTAATAAAGTAATCGGCGGTGAACATTAACTTATCATCCCACAGGCCCAAATCAAGACCAATATTGGTTTGTGTTGCCGTTTCCCAAAGCAGGCTCGGATTGCCGTGGCTCACCAGGCGATAACCTGCTGAGGGCGTGCTATTATCACCGTTCAGGTTGTACTGTGCATATTCCACATCGGGCTGGTAAATGGTGTAGGCTGCATTGGTCGGGATAGCCTGGTTACCGGTTTTACCGTATCCACCTCGAATTTTCAGGTTGGAGATAAAATCATAGGAATCCATAAAGCTTTCTTCATTCACACGCCAACCCAGCGAAAATGCAGGGAAATAATCGATGCGTTCGTTTTCACCCAAGCGTGAGGAACCATCGCGACGTAAAGTTGCCGAAACGAGGTATTTACCCATCAAGGTGTAGTCAATTTTACCGAAGTAGGAGAGGAGTGAGCTTTCAACACCCCAGCCACCATTGGTTTGTTCGCCGGTGCCGGCATCCAGGTAACGGAAATCTACACCCTGTACCAAAAAGTCACTTACCCGGCCATAAATGCCCTGTCCTTCGGAATGTATGGCCTCAATACCCAATACGGCATTGATGTTATGATTATCACTGGTATAAACATAGTTGGCAGTATTGGTCCAGTTCCAGCTCAGGTCATATTTGTAATCCATGGTTAGGTAATTCTGGTCAACCGAGCGGGTTCCTTCTTGCCAACGTGGATCAAATTGCTTATCATAAACCGGAATATAATCGATACCGATATTAGATTTAATGTTGAGACCTTCTATAATTTCCAGGTCTGCATACGCATTACCAAATAAACGGTATTCTTTGGTATAGTTCTCTTTATTTTGGGATAGTACGGCAATGGGATTACGCTTGTCGCCCAGTCCGTCTGTGGGGCCTGCCCAATCGCCGTTTTCGGTGTAGACCGGGATAAGCGGATGCTGGAAAAGGATCTGGTGGGTGAAACCCGGGTCATCAATCAGGGTGCGATTAGTATAGCTAACTGAGATGTTTTCTCCAACTTCCAACCTGTCCAGCAAATTATATGATGAATTCAAGCGGGCGGTAATGCGGTTGAAACCGGTATAGCGCATTATACCCTCCTGATCAGTGTAGGATGTGCTGAAATAAACATTACCCTTGTCGGAGCTATTGCTAATCCCCAGATTGTAATATTGCATCATGGCCGGATCAAAGGCCTCATCGATCCAGTCGGTGTTACCGGCCGGAATTTCATTATTGGCATCTATGTAAGAAGGCATGATGGGTTCCTTCCAGCTACCATATTGAGGATGGGAAGGTGTTTCACCTGCATTCCGCTTGGCTTGCCAGTATACTTCTCCCCATTCTTTGGCATTCAAAACATCCAGGCGGTTACGAAGGCCCTGGACACCGACATAGCTGTTAAAACTTACATCCATATCACCATCTTTACCTTTTTTTGTAGTGATCACAATAACGCCGTTGGAGGCACGTGAACCGTAAATAGATGCCGAAGCAGCATCCTTCAATACCTGAATGGACTCAATATCATTCGGGTTAATTTTATTGATCCCGGTTTTGGTGGGAACACCATCGATCACATAAAGCGGTGCATTATCATTAATGGTGCTGAATCCACGGATATTCAGGGAAGTTGCACCTCCTCCGGGTTCACCGCTTGAGGTTACCTGCAAACCGCTAACCCGTCCCTGAATGGAACTAATGATGTTGGGATTGGATTCTTGTTTGGCATCTTCCACCTTAACTACCGAAACAGCCCCGGTAAGATCGGCCTTACGTTGAACCTGGTAACCGGTGACCACAAATTCCTCCAACCCTACCTGGGTTTGTTCCAAAGCAATATTAAAGGTGGTATTACCGGCAACAGGAACTTCCTGCTTCTTCATTCCCACAAATGAAAACACCAGGGTGGCATCGGAAGATACCTTTAGTGTAAACTTACCGTTAATATCGGTTACGGTACCGTTATTGGTTCCCTTTTCCAATACGGTAACGCCCGGAATGGGTTCATTGGTCGCTTTCTCGACCACCGTTCCCGATGCCTCGGTTTGCTGACCAAAGGCCACTACCGAGATACATAGCATAAGTAGTGATACAATTAACCTTTTCATAAGATTGATTATTTTTTGTTTAACCTTTATAAAGTTCATGTTTGTTTCGATTAAATTTCAATCAAATGTACCTCATCCATAGAAAAATCACTTTCACCTATGTTTCAGCTACAAGTAACAATGATACCTCATGGAGGTAGGAAAACCTCCATTAGCAGTTATGTTACTTCAATGTTAATTTTGTTACAAATCCCCTTAATTTGATGAAGGGCTTTTATCTAAGCAATCTTTCTAAAAATTGAAATTTGACGTCCGACCTTAACGCTAAATTAATTAGTTTTGATACGGGTAAATTGGCATACAAAGGGGTTAAAATGTATAAAAGTTTAAAAATCATCTTAATATCTTACTTTTTTCTCATCTCAAATTTTGAGCTAGGAGCCCAGAATGAAGAATACCTCATTGGGTTTTCACAATGCACCACTTCAGATATTTGGCGCGAGCAGATGAACCGGGAAATACTCAACGAACTAACCCTTTATCCCAATATGGAGATGATCATGCGCGATGCCAATGATAACAGCCAAAAACAGATCAATGATATTAAGGAACTGGTCAATAAGGGTATTGATCTGCTGATTGTTTCACCTAATGAATCCAAGCCGCTCACTCCCATTGTTGAAGAAGTCTATAACAAGGGTATACCCGTAATTGTGATCGACCGGGAGATAGAATCGGATGCTTATACAGCATTTATAGGAGCTGATAATTACCAAATTGGCAGGGAAGCCGGTTATTATGCGGCTAATTTGTTGAATGGCAAAGGCACGATAGTGGAAATCTGGGGATTACCGGGTTCGTCACCGGCACAGGAAAGGCATGCCGGTTTTGTGGATGCTTTGCAGTCTTATACTAACATTGAGATCATATTCTCCCAAACAGGCCGCTGGAATTGGCAAGGGGGTTATGATATGATGGTGAGAGCTAAGGATACCTATGATGATTTCGACCTGGTTTTTGCTCATAACGATTTTATGGCCAAAGGAGCATACAATGCTGCCAATGACTATGGAATACAAAATGATCTTAAATTTATGGGCATTGATGGCCTACCTGGCTCGGAAGGAGGTGTCCAATATGTGATTGACGGTAAGCTGGATGCAACTCTTTTATACCCAACCGGGGGTGGCCGTGCCATTGAGATAGCCTGGCAAATCCTGAACGGAAGGCAAGTGAGCAAGGAAAATATTCTGCAAACGGTCCTCATCGATTCCACTAATGCACGGGTGATTAAAATGCAGGGCGATCAGATACAATCATTGCAAAATAAGATCAGTGCCCATAAGGAAATCCTCGATAAACAAGTGGAACGCTTTCGCAGCCAGCGCTTGTTATTAATCCTTTCATTGATATCCGTAGGCTTATTAATAGGTTTAGTGGTGTTGATGATCAGAGCATACCGCCACAAGCAAAAAACCAATCGCAAACTCGAAGAGCAGAACCAGGAAATTGAAAAGCGAAACCAGGAAATTGTAAAACAGCACAACAAATTAAAGGAAATGACCGGGCAGCTGGAAGAAGCCACCCAGATGAAGCTTCGCTTTTTTACCAACATTTCTCATGAATTTCGTACGCCACTTACTTTATTACTCGGCCCTCTCGAAAAAGTACTACACTCGCCTGATTTTAATGAAAAGCAAAAACACCAGTTCAGAATGATGCATCGCAATGCTATGAGGCTATTGCGGCTGATCAATCAGTTGATGGATTTCCGTAAGCTCGAAAGCGCTAAGATGAAGCTTCATGCCGGGTATCATAACATTGTGGCCTTTCTTTCGGGGGTAAAAGAGAGTTTCGACGAACTGGCCGAGAACAAAGGCATCGATTTTAAGCTTAAGGCAGAACATGATCACCTTATGCTTTGGTTTGATGAAGATAAGCTGGATAAGATCATGTTTAACCTCTTATCGAATGCCTTTAAATATACCCCTGACGGTGGGATGATTCACATCAGGTTAAGAAAAGTACGTCACCTCTTTGGCGCCGACGAAAAAAACGCTGTGGAGATCTGCGTGGAAGACAACGGCCGTGGAATGTCGAAAGAGCACGTAAAGCAGATATTTGAAAATTTCTATCAGATTGAGAAACGGCAATCGAATTTTTTCCCGGGTACAGGAATTGGCCTTTCCCTTACCAAAGGGCTTGTAGAGCTCCATCATGGCGATATTCATGTGGAAAGTGAAAAAGGACAGGGCACTTCCTTTACCCTTCATTTCCCAATAGGGAATGATCATCTGAATGAGGATGAAATTGTTACTGAAAGTATTGAGGAAGGCGGTACAAAACGTGAGATTCGTTCAGCACCCACCGAAACGGATGTAATGCCCGGCCTGGAAGAAAATTTTAATACCGGCCGGTTGCCATTTGAAGAAAATGAAATCCCTACTATCCTTCTTGTAGAGGACAACCAAGATGTCCGGGATTATATCCGCAGCAGCCTTACCGGTGATTTCCATGTTATTGAGGCGGCTAATGGAAAAGAAGGAATTAGGAAAGTAGAGGAAGAAATGCCCGACCTGAT
Source organism: Bacteroidales bacterium (assembly GCA_021740045.1). Lineage (GTDB taxonomy): Bacteria > Bacteroidota > Bacteroidia > Bacteroidales > JAIPAP01 > JAIPAP01. The sequence goes on along the minus strand of JAIPAP010000007.1, from coordinate 5,923 downwards.
AGTGGCCGATGTGATGATGCCGGAAATGGACGGAATGGAAATGACCAGAAACCTGAAAAACAACCTGAACACCTGTCATATTCCCGTTATATTGCTAACGGCAAGAGCCTCGCTGGAGCATAAACTCGATGGTCTGGAAGTGGGCGCCGATTCATACATTCCCAAACCTTTCAACAGCCGGCATTTGCAGGTAAGGGTAAACAAACTCATCGAATCGCGGAAGCGGATGCGGGAGCATTACCGGGCCAATCTTGATTTTGATAAAGAATCAGGAGATAACTTCAATCAGCTTGACCGGAAATTTATCAATAAGGCCATTAAGGTAATTAATGAAAACATGTCGCGCGAAGATTTTGGGGTTGAAGAATTTAGCAAGGAGATGAGCATGTCGCGGGTGCATCTTTACCGCAAAATAAAGCAGCTTACGGGTATGTCGGTAAGTGAGTTTATACGTTCCATTAAATTGAAAAAAGCAGCCGGCTTATTAAAGAACAGTGGTATGTCCATTTCGGAAATATCCTATGAAGTGGGCTTTTCCACGCCTTCCTATTTTGCCAAATGTTTTAAGGAACAGTTTAAAGTTTCGCCAACGGAGTATTTGGCAGGAGGGAGGTAGGATAATAATCTGCCAAAATATGTTATAACCCGGCATCGTTTAAGTAATAGATTTTATAATAAATCTAACTTTAAAGAATAATTCTTAAATTTGAGATCATGAAAACCAAAATATCACATAGAAAAAAGAGAAAGTCCAGATTAGAGAGGATTGAGGAGAAATATGGTAAGGATTTCGGTTCACGGTCAGTTGACACGATGGTTCATTATTTTCGGGAAAAGGGTTATCCTTCTTTAGCTGAATTATTTGATTCTGAAAATGGAACGAATTATAGAAAAGATAAATAAGCATGTTCAAGAGGTTGAGATTCTTGAAAAAAGATTCGAATTCATAAATGATAAAGGACTTCGCTCAAATTTAGCCATTTCTTTTCAATATATAACATTCTTACTCACACTTCAGGAGGAAATAAATTTACAAGGTCCTTTGAATTATTCAATTTCCAAGAATATTGTTCTAAATCTCGCATCCATTGTAGAGGGGATACTGCACCATACACTCAAAAGGTTGCTTGACAATAGTTTATTAGATTATGGAAAAGTAATGGGTTTTGAAAAAACCTATACAAATAAAAAAGTGCTCTTCAAAACAGATGATGGAAAAGAAATATGCGGAATACATCTGCATAAAAAACTTATCAAGCTTAAAGCAGGAACAAATTTTCAGGATATTTCTCGTGCCTGTAAGAGGGGTAAGATTATTGATGATAAACTATTTTCGGAGATAGAGGAACTAAGAAAAATGAGAAACAGAATCCATTTAGCCGGACTTCGATATGTTGATGATTTTTATGATAAAAATGACATTGAGCATTTTCTGAATATTACCAAACAAATAACGGATTTGGCAGAAGAAAAAATAGCTGAGGCTGATTAATAAAAAAGCAAGGTTGAAGGACCTTGCTTTTTCAGATTATTAAAAACCACCAAAAATATCTTTCCCTGTTTCGTAAACACGTTAAGTGTTATTCAAGAGGTATTCTACTTCTCCCCCGGATTCCAAGCCGATTTCAAATTCCAAATCTTCCCGGAATTCAGTTTCACATTCCCATTCTTTGAGAACAATTTAACCTGTGTGAATTCTTCATTGGGGAAGAAAATATCAGTCATTACTACTTTGCCGTCTTCTGCAAATAATTCCACCGAAGATACGTCAATAAGCAATTTCATTTTAATCTTTTCATCATCATTTTCCCATGGGGCGTAATGAATACCCGCAAAATCTTCACTAAAATCCGTTTTGCCTGAATTCCTTCTATCGATAAAGAAACGCTTATTATCCTTTTCATAACCTATGCTCACTTTTTCATCTTTGCTATTGGAAAGCTCTATGCCAAAATGACTGGCATTTCCAAATTGTGAGCCATTTTCGGTTGTGAATTCCAACTCCATTTCCATAGTGGGAGAGCTGAATCCCAGTCCGCCGGTTTTGTTTTCATAACCGGAGATCATCTCAGCCTCAAGGCTGGTGGTTTCCATGCGCAATTTGGTAAGTTCATCCACAGGTTCACTGCTTAAACAGATCCCTTCAGGTGTGCTGTATAACTCCAGTTTGCGGGGAACTGTCATAGCACTGCGCCATTTGTAGGTTGGAACCATCGTTGCATAACGCCAATTGCTCATCCATCCCAAAAAGATACGTCTTCCATCTTTCTCAGGAATATTAGCCCAGGTAACGCCCGCATAATTATCACGTCCCCAGTCGATCCATAACTCGGTGCCGGCAGGGTTGACATTGGTGAATTTCTCCCCGTCAAAATCACCAATAAAATACTGTGTGCCCGAACCTCCATTCGGTGCGCCATCACCAATGCTAACGATCATTACCCATCGCTTGTCTTCCGGGTTACCTCCAACCGGAAGTTGAAATAGATCGGGGCATTCCCACACACCATTATGATTACCTTCCCCTTTGCCGAATTTACTGGTCATTTCCCAGTTTATTAAATCGGGGCTTTTATAAATTCTCACATGATCGCGAACAGCCAGCACCATAACCCATTGCCTGCTTTCTTCATGCCATAGAACTTTAGGATCGCGAAAATCGGCTATGCCGGGATTTGTGATTACCGGATTGTCTTTGTATTTTGTGAAATCTCTCCCCCGGTTCAGGCTGTAGGCAATGCTTTGCGTTTGCCCTTTTTGATCATGATGATGGGTAAACATCGCTACAATGGGATCTTCCTCCCCCTTTTTAAAACCGGTGGTATTTTTTTCATCAACCACTGCACTACCTGAGAAAATCGTTCCCAACTCATCAGGATAAAGGGCAATGGGCAAATGGCCCCAATGGACCAGATCGGTGCTTACCGCATGCCCCCAATGCATAGGCCCCCAAACGTTGGTATCAGGGTTATGCTGGTAAAACAGGTGGTATTCACCGTCGTAATAAACCATGCCATTGGGATCGTTCATCCATTTTTCTTCAGGGGTAAAATGAAATTGCGGGCGGTGTTGTTCGGTGTAATAATCCGAACTTACATCAGCAGTATCTATGTAAAGTACTGTTCCATTCTCCTGCTTTGCATCCTTATTTTCATCCCCATTAGGTTGCTTGCAACCATTGGCTATTAAAACAAGCCCGATTAGCAACAAACTCCATCCATTCATTCTGAAATTCATGTGTATATCTTTTGGTTACTTTTTAATGATTTTTTCAACACCTCGTGTTTTACCATCAACTTTAAGTTCAGCAATAAAAATCTGCGGGGACAGGTCTTTTCCAACTGCATTCCTTCCGTCCCATGTAATTTGTTGATTCCCGCTTACACCCTGCCCCGCAGAGATTTTATCAACTTGCTTTCCTAATATGTTGTAAATGATGAGTTCTACTTGTGAAGGCTCCGGTATTTTCAGCTCAAAATTGATCTGATCCATAAATGGATTGGGCCTTACAAGGTTAATGATATTGCCGGTTTTATCCTTACTGTCTCCAATACCCAAATTGGGCGCATGCATATCGAGCATTTCCCACGCATCTACTTTTATACCGGTAGCGGTACCACCTTCGGCAAACAGATCGATTCCGGTGCTGTTTTCCAGTTCAGGGAAAATCCGGGTGGTAAAAGCCGATTCTTCATTGATAAAAACTTCTACCACCGAACCATCAATGAATACCCGCATTTCGAAAGGCTTATCCTGTGGTAATTCATATTCACCCGTTTTTGTTCCGGCCGGAACATTAGGGTTAGTACTCGCCTGATTTAAATCAACTACAAATGAGTCAAACGTAAAATCATAATATATTTTCGTAAGCTCCTCCTCATTGGGAGATTTACCCAGGATAATGCCCACCTTGCCGGCATCACCCGGATCAATGATGGCCTTTATTTCCATATTCCGGCCGGAAAGGCCGTCCAGGTAGTTTTCTTCATGTTGAACCACTTCGATGTTCTCGAAGTGATGATGTTCTCCCCTTAATTTAACCAAATCAGGATGCGGTTTCTGGGCCAGTTTCTCATTGTCCTTCAGGTAATAAACCCGGGGAAGGCTGTAAAGATGGGCCCAGCCGTTTTCATAGTTTTCTTCAGCCGGAAGATGATCGGGGATAATACCAATGCCAACTTCCCGGCCTTCGGTATCGGTTGTTACCGTTGGGGAGAGCAAATGATTAATGATCTCAAGCTTTTTGGGCATTTCATGATCGGGAAAGAAGCGTTCATTTATGAATTCGCCAACCCAATACAGTGCATTAGCCGGTGCATTGGGTTCGGGGACTTTATTCACCAAGAGCACCCTTTTATCGCCAAACTTCATAAAAACCGGCATTTCCCAAAAGATACCCGAATTATCCTCATTATCGTGCCCAATAAAAAGCGGTCTGATGAATTCCCAATTGTAAAAATCATCCGATTTATACATGAAGACGGTTCCGCCGGTTCCCTGAATTCCCGAACCTATGATCATATACCAGGTGTTTCCATCCTGCCAGAAAAAAGGATCCCTGAAATCCATATGGTTGTATGTGGTTGGAGGATGATCAACTACCGGATTCTGTGGGTACTTTTCCCATTCCAGCATGTTATCGCTGCTGGTGGCGATGTCCATAGTAGCTTTCACGCCATCAACACCGGTGTACATAATGGTGGGTTCTCCCTCATTGATCACACAATCACCCGACCATATGCCCACCTGATCATAACCGGGCTCCGGCGATAATACCGGCTTTTCTTCCGTCCAGGTGATCAGATCCGGGCTGCATTGATGCCCCCAGTTGATTTGTGACCAATACGGACCATTGGCATTTTTTTGATAAAATATGTGGTAAAGGCCGTCATGATATACCAGGCCATGAGGTTCGTTGGTCCAGGCCGAAGGTGGGATGGCATGGTAAATAGGACGGTGAAAGTCTCCTTCAAACCGCGATTCGGGTATGGCGAGATTGGGCTCTATTTCCGGAAGTTGTGATTGATAAATAGTTTGAATATCGTTTTGGGATAAAATACCTTGTTGCAGGGTGATTTCATCCAATAACCCATTGATGAGATTAGTAGGAAAGATGCCAACCGTTTCATTACGGTTCCATCTTCCCAGGTATATTTTCATGCTTTCGGGCCAAGTAATGGCGCCTTCAGGAAGCGTTTTGTTGATCACAAGCTCCCCATTCAGGTATGTTTTAATTTCCTTTGAAAGGGTGTCGATGGTAGTGGTAAAGTGGAGCCATTCAAATTTATTTACCCTTACATCCGATAGGAAGGTATGAAAAGTTTCATTAATGCTGATAATGTTAACCAACTGCCCGAATTTATCAACACCGATCATAAAACCGGTATTGGCATCACCGTTGTATCGTGCGATAAAGCCGGCGGTATTTACGGGATACGATTCCAGCGCAAACCAGCCGCTATAAGTGAATTGATCTGACGGCAGCTCGCTAGCGAGCATGCCATCAGACCAAACCGAATAACCATCGGTACGCATAGCCATACCATTATTTACCCCAGTCACCGTTTCGGCGGCATCCCAGTTGGAGTTGATCTCAAAGGTATTCCCGGAAGCCGTTTCGCTCATTTCCAGGTTTTCGATAGCATCAAAGCTCCAGTGGGCCAGGGTATCGTGTTGTGCATTTATACGACCGGCGGTCAATATCAACAGTATCAGTATAAAAGTTATGGTATGCTTGCGTTTCATCATTCTTCCTTTATGTGTTTTAAAAAGAGGATGGCTTATGATCGTCCTCCAATTCAGCGTATATCCAACTTTATAAGCCATCCTTAAAATATCTGCGAGTTGAGTTTAAAAAGCCTTCAAATTGCTGATTTTTATCCCTAACCTCTAAAGGGTAACTGTTAAAAATCAGCAGTTTGAA
>JAIPAP010000116.1 GCA_021740045.1 Bacteroidales bacterium | reverse complement strand
GAGTGCGGCGCGGAGCGCCGCACTCCCCCGGCCCCCCTTCTCCTCCATTTACGTAAACCCCTTGTCTTTCCGAGCGAAGCGAGGAATCTCCTTGATGTTTACCGGACACCAGTGATAATTAATATAACTTTAAAAAGTAAAATTATGGGAATACAACTTCAAGGAAGAATAAGCAAATGCATCATTACAGAGTTCCCAATAGAACGTTCATTTGTAGATGGAGTGGATGCAATAGAATATTATATTAAGTTAAATGGAAGCACCCAGTTTATTTCATTATCCACAGATGCTTTAGAATGGCATAAAACTAGTTCATTTTTTAGAAACAATAAAAATAAATTAGCTGGTATTTTATTGAATAAAAAATGGCCTAAAGATAAAAGGGCACTGAGGTTGGAGCATTTGAAAGAAATAATCAATGAGTACAACTTCCCAAGAACACCAAGTGAGAAGTCAGATTTGCTCTTTATGGATTTATACAAGAGACAGAAAGAAGATGGTCAAATTATTAACCTATTAGAACATGAGGTGGTTTCTTTATTATGGAAAAAACTATATTTCAATTCGCTTAGAGAATTTAACTTTTATATTAATTATTTGATTTATCAGGGTCAGATTAAAGGTAGTTTTAATCCAACAACCGATGGATATAATTACTTGAAAAGTTATAATATAACGATTCAGGGGATTAAATATGCTATAAAACTACAAGAGCAGGGTGAACTTTCACAAAATTGTTTTGTCGCAATGTCTTTTAGTGATTATACCCAAGATATTAGAAAAGGAATAAAGAATTCTTTAGTGAAAACTGGCTTTTCCCCAATTTTTATTGATGAACAAATTATTGATAGCGATCAAACAATTAATGATCGAATTATTGCTGAGCTTAAAAGGTGCAAATTTTGTATTGCTGATTTTACTGAACATAAAAATGGAGTTTATTTTGAAAGTGGATTTGCATTAGGATAGGGGAAAAAAGTTATCTATACTTGTGAGAAGAATGATTTCGAGAAGGCCCATTTTGATATCAAGCCACTACAACATATAATTTATGAAAAGCCAGAAGAACTTGAAAAAGCTCTAATTCATAAAATTGAAGCATGGATAAAATAGTAATAATATTTTCTATGATTATTACCAAATTTGATAATTTGACTTCTTTCTACTAAATAAAATACAAATAAGCATTAATATTTTGTAAAAATAAGAACCCGCAACCTTCATTAACTATTATCTTAGAAAGGTTAGTTAAATCCCTTCCTGAAGCTTTTCAAGTCAGAGGTTTTTATTTCTAAGCCAACATCTTTCTCCGTATGCTGAAAAAAGATATTTTTGCCGGCTAAGTTTTATAAGAAAGATATGGCATTAGCTGAACAATTTGAAAAGAGCGGTAATAAGCTATTTAGATACCGGGGCTATATCCCGTTGATTTTGTATGCGGTGGCTGTCCCCATGATTTATTATACCGATTATTCGGGAATACCTCAAATAGAGAAGGTGATCATTAATAGTATATCCTATTTGGTAACGGCCCTGGGCTTTTTTACCCGGGCATGGGCCATAGGTACAACACCAAAAGGAACATCGGGCCGCAATACCAGGCAGCAGGTAGCCGAAGCGCTTAATCGCACAGGAATATATTCTATGGTCCGCCACCCGCTCTATCTGGGCAACTTCCTGGTGTGGATGGGTATTGTAATTTTCACTTATAATATATACTTCATCATCATTGTCGCCCTGGCGTTTTGGATTTATTATGAACGCATCATGTATGCCGAAGAAAGCTTTTTGCGCAAAAAATTCGGGAATGTATACAACTACTGGTCGGAAAAGGTACCCGCATTTTTTCCATCCATAAGGCATTTTGAAAAATCGGAGATCCCATTTTCCCTGAAAAGTGTTTTACGAAGGGAATATTCGGGATTCATGGCGATTGTTATCAGTTATACTTTTATTGATCAACTCCGTTTCTGGGTTATTTATGAGCAGTATGATCCCTATCGCTTTTCTATGATAGCACTTGCAGCGGCAGCGGTAATTACCCTGATTTTACGTACATTAAAACACCAAACCAATTTACTAAAGGAAGAAGGACGTTCCTGATATATGCAACAAAATAAACCGCTTTCAACATACATATTTGCCTTTTTTGCTATGGCATTCTGGGGAATGTCATTCGTGTGGACCAAAATGGTTTTGGATTACTATGAACCCATAAGCATTATTTTCATTCGTTTACTCATCTCCTCAGCCATTCTTTTTCTCTTTATGCACCTTTTTAACCGAAATGAGAAAATCCTGAAAAAAGATTGGAAATGGTTTATTATTTCAGCCTTGTTTTCGCCGTTCCTGTATTTTATCGGTGAAAATTATGGTGTTAAGTTTACCTCGCCGGCCATTAGCGCCATTCTTGTTGCAACCATTCCCTTGTTCACCCCCGTAGCTGCCTATTATACATTTAAGGAAAGGCTTTCCTGGTTAAACATTGCAGGCATGTTCCTGTCATTTTTCGGCATCATTATAATGCTGGTCGATAAGAACCTTTCATTCACGGCTGAGCCCCTCGGTATTTTTATGCTGTTTGGAGCGGTTTTCTCGGCAGTTATTTATTCGGTCATCATTAAAAAACTAAGTGAGCGATACTCTTCTACGGTCATCATCTCTTACCAAAATTTACTGGGTGCAGTTTATTTTATGCCGGTATTTTTGATATTTGATTATAATCATTTTGCACAGGTTACCCCGACTACAATGGTTATTATAAATATACTGCTGCTGGCTGTTTTTGGATCTTCACTGGCTTTCATATTCTTTACTATGGTCATAAGGGACATAGGCATCAGCCGGGCCAATATCCTCACCAATTTCATCCCGGTATTCACAGCAATATTTTCATTCTTTATCCTTTCCGAATATTTCGACCTGGCCAAAATTACAGGCATGGCTATTGTTATCGGGGGTATTCTTTTATCGCAACTCGATAAAGGACGAAAGCTTTTTGCCAGCTATCGTTTTATCTGGCCTTTTAACAACCACAAAAAATGATCTTATAACATTAGTAGGTATTTTACAGATATTTTCATACCTTTAACCACTGATTAGCGGGAATAGAAGTTTTTCGGGATTAAAAATGTTCGCGGGGTAGCTTAAGGTTTCTATTGAAGGCATGTAACCGGATTTGAAAGATATAAAGCTATGTATGTTAAATGTGTGCAAAATCCACTGATATGAAAAAAATACATAAACTGTTTTTATTTGCCCTGGTATTGATCACACCGCACCAAATTAAGGCTCAACCAGAGATAGTGGACAGTTTGCTACAGGAGTTGAACAGACCTGTAAAAGATACAAACAAAGTAAAAGCCTATCAACAACTGGCTTGGCAATTAAAAAGCTCAAATCCCGATACAGCCATTTATTATGCCCTAAAGGGAATCGATCTTGCCAAGGAACTGGATTATAAAGGTGGCATAGCAGGAATTTTTAATGATATGGGCGTTATCAATTACTACCAGGGCAACTACGACAAGGCTATCGAATTTTACAATAAGGCCCTTGAGATCAATAAAGAACGCGAAAACCTAAGCGCTCAAGCCTATGGATATAACAACCTGGGGATCGTGTTTAGCCGTAAAGGCGATTATGCTAAAACCATTGAATTTTACCAAAAGGCCCTTAAGATATATGAAGACCTGAACAACGAGAAGTGGATGGCTGATTTGTATAACAACATAGGCATCATTCATTATTACCAAAAAAACTATGATAAGGCCATAGATTATTACAAGAAAACCATCGATATTAGAAAAAGACTTAATCAAAAGAAAAAGTTGGCCAATTGCTATCAAAATCTCGGTGGGGTTTATTATCAGAAGGAAAACCTGGAGAAAGCCCATCAATATTACGAAAACGCTCTTACAACCTACAAAGTGTTGAACGACCCGAGAGGTTTGGCAGGAGCTTACAGCAACCTGGGAATTATTTTACGCGAACGCGAGGATTATGAATCAGCCATACAGTATTATACAAAAGCATTGGAAATCAATAAATCACTGGAAGATAAATCGGGGATCGCCCGCACCCTGGGAAATATGGCGGCCTTGTTCAAAATAAGCGCGGATTCATTATCCGCTGTTGACAAGCATTCCCTGAGTCTTGCTCAAATTAACACCAAAAAAGAAAAATATTACAGCAAGGCTATGGATTATGCCACCCAGGCCGTAAGCATTGCCAAAGAGCTGGATGCCTTCAATACCCTGAGCCATCAGTATGAAATTTTGATGGAAGTTAATCGTAAGCTAAACAATCCAGGGCAAGCCTTGGAATACGCCGATTTATACATCGCAACCAGGGATAGCCTTTTTAACAAGGAAAAAACCAAGGCTATTGAGGAAATGGAAGCGCGTTACCAAGCTGAGAAAAAGCAACAACAAATTGATCTGCAGCAAGCTGAAATTGCCGAAAAAGAGGCTGAGATCAAACGGCGCAACCTGTTGAATTACTCCCTTGCCGGTGGGGTACTTTTTCTGGCACTCTTAGGAGCTACCATTTTCCGTAACTACAAGCAAAAACGGAAAGCCAATATTCTGCTCACCGAAAAAAATGAACAGATCACCCATCAGAATGCGAAGATTGAAAATCAAAACCGGGAGTTGGAAAGGCACCGGCATGAGTTGGAAAAGATTGTTGAGGAGCGTACCGAGGACTTGAAAAAAGCCAAGGAAAAGGCCGAGGAAAGCGACCGCCTTAAATCGGCATTCCTGGCTACCATGTCGCACGAACTGCGCACACCGCTTAATCACATCATCGGTTTTTCCGACCTTATGGACCAGGAAACCGATACAGACGAAATGGTAAGCTATGCAGCTACCATACATGAAAGTGGCATGAATCTGCTCACCATTATCGAGGATATTCTGAGCTTTTCCATGTTTGAAACTTCTGAGATCAAAATCAGGAAACAATCGCTTTTACTCTCTCAACTCTTTATGAACAATAAATCGTCACTCGATCAACTATTATCCGATGCCGGTAAAGCCCATTTAAAAACTGTATATAAGCCCCACACCGAATTGATGAAAGTCCGCATCAACAGCGATGAGTTCAAGATCAACCAGGTGCTGCTCAATTTATTCAAAAATGCGATCAAGTTCACGCATGAAGGATTTATAGAATTTGGTTTTTATCACCGCAATTACGAATCATTGGTTTTTTATGTTAAAGATTCGGGTATAGGCATTCCAAAAGATAAGCATGATGTGATCTTTGACTATTTCAGGCAACTCGATGATTCCCATACCCGCGAATATGAAGGCATTGGATTAGGACTGGCCATTTCTAAAAAAGTGGCTAATGCCATGGGTGGAAAACTGGAATTGGAGTCGGAACCGGGCATGGGAAGCACTTTTTATTTTGTTTTACCCGGCATGCTTCAGGGATCGCAAGAAACAACCCATTACCAAGCTAAGGAAACTATTACAGACAAAAATTCTTTAGTGGGTAGAATTATGCTGGTGGTCGAAGATGATCAGGAAAGCCGTTACCTGATGGAAAGAAAGCTGAAACGAACAGGTGTGACCATATACCTTGCTTCCAATGGAAAGGAAGCGATCGAGATTTACCAAAAATATCCTGATATTCAACTTATTCTCATGGACTTAAAAATGCCTGAGATGGATGGCTATGAAGCCACACAAAAAATCAAGGAAATCAACCACAACATCCCTATAATTGCGCTTTCGGCTTATGTGATGAAATCGGATAGAGACAAGGCATTCCGGGCCGGTTGCGATGATTTTATGCCAAAACCCTTTAACAATAAACAACTTGATATGATTTTGAAAAAGTACCTGTAGATTATTGAATGCAAAACATATAAAATATTGACATATAAATATTAACAGGAATAAGAAATAGTGTGTTTATTTGATTATTTTTGATAGAACTATGAGAAAGGGAAAAGTTCAATAAGTGAATTAAAAAATAAATAAATGAAGGTAATCGTACTTGGAGCTGGTTTGATAGGTAAACCAATAGCAGTCGACCTTGCAAATGAAAATGAATTTGACGTATCTATTGCTGATATCAATAAAACAGCGCTGAGCAAGATTAATCATAAAGATATTCATAAAATTGAACAAGACCTCGGCGATAGCGATGAGCTACGGCATCTGATCAAGGATTATGACCTTGTGCTCAGTGCCGTTCCGGGTTATATGGGTTTTAAAACACTTAAGGCCATTATCGAAGCCGGTAAAAACGCTGTGGATATTGCCTTTTTTTCCGAAGACCTTTTTGAACTCGATAAACTGGCCCGCAAGCAAAATGTAACCGTAATTGCCGATATGGGTATAGCTCCCGGAATGAGCAATGTGCTTATCGGACATGTTGATCACGTCCTCGATTATACTGAAAACATCAGTATTTATGTTGCCGGGCTGCCTAAATTGCGTGAATGGCCTTTTGAGTATAAAGCTGTGTTCTCTCCCATCGATGTGATTGAAGAATACACCCGCCCTGCCCGTATTATTCAGAATGGTGAAATGATCACCAAGCCGGCACTTTCCGATGTTGAACTTATCGATATGCCTAAGGTCGGTACTCTTGAAGCTTTCAATACCGATGGCTTGCGTAGCCTCATGAAAACCATCGATGCCCGGAACATGGTGGAAAAAACCATGCGTTACAAAGGCCATATCGAAAAAATAGCCATGCTTCGTGAGATCGGTCTTTTTAGTAAGGAACCGGTTGAATTTCACGGTATGAAGGTTCGCCCCCTCGATTTTACCGCCCGTCTTTTGTTTCCTAAATGGAAACTTAATGAAGGCGATGAAGATATAACGGTAATGAAGATCATTATTGAAGGGAAAAAAGCCGATCGCACCATACGTACCACCTATCACCTGCACGATGAATTTGACAACAAGGCAGGCATCCATTCTATGGCTCGCACCACCGGGTTCTCGGCAACTGCGGCTTTACGTATGATCGCTGTGGGTGTTTATTCAATGAAAGGGGTATCGGCGCCCGAGTTCATTGGAAAATGTCCGGAGTGTGTGGGATTTATATTTAAACGATTGAAGGAACGCGGTATTCAGTTTGTCGAATCCACTGAAGAAGTGAATCATTATTGAAATTAACCAAAACCATAAGCATATGCCATTCTTAAAAAAAATAGCTGATTTTTTTACGGGATCGGGAGAGAATATTATCAACTCCATATCCGATTCGGTCGATAAATTTGTAACCACCAAGGAAGAACGGGAAAAGCTGAAACAGGAGCTTATCCGTATCCAGAATGAGCAGGAACAAAGCCGGCGCAACTTTATGCTCGACATGGAAAAACTTACCCAGGAACGCGAGGCCGAAATAGAAGAGACCATCCGGGCCGAGCTTAATGCCAAAAAGGAAGTGCTGCTAGCCGAATTGGAACAGGGGGATAATTACACCAAACGGGCCAGGCCCACAGTAGTGTATGTGGGTTTGATCTTTATCCTCTTGGAAGTTCTGGGCGTTAGGCATATTATCCTCCATGAACTGGATATCCCAGCCCATGTGATCGAGAACTCCGATGCCATTTTTAAGATGTTTCTTGGTGTTTGGGGTGGTATCCTGGGAATATATTCCATCGGGCGGTCGGCCGAAAAGCGCGGTACCCGGAAAAGCTGGACTTCTTCCATCACCGGGAACAAAGCCCAACCCGATAATGTGAGCGGGGCCGTTGAACGGGATATCAGGGACAAGATCAAAGAAAAGATATCATGGCGGTAAAGATCATATTGCATTGCTCCGCTTCTCCTTTCGGCAATGCGGCCCTTATTGCTAAATGGCATGTAAAGGATCGCAAATGGAGCGGTATCGGTTATCATTATGTGATCCTCAACGGCTGGATCACCTCTTCCATTTATCATCCTGGTTTTAACGGGCACATCGAAACAGGTCGTCCACTCGATAACGATCCGGTGGTAAATAATTCGGAGATGGGCGCCCACGTGCGCGGGCATAATCATAATAGCGTGGGTGTTTGCCTTATTGGTAATTCCGGTAAATTTACCGATGAACAGCTAAATGCCGCCCTGCAACTCGTTTACAGGCTGGAAGACACCTATCCCTCTATCCAGCTCATGCAGCACAGCGATCTCGATCCCCATAACAAACCATACTGTGCCGGTTTGGACATGAATGTGTTCAAAAGGAATTATCAAACCTTTAAGGATATAAAGAACGATGAGCGCAACCGAAGACGGCGGTAATCAAAAGAAGAGCCGAATCCATTACCTTTAACACAAGACTCCTGAAGGCCCGGCCAGTATTGCAAAAATTGTGATCGGGTGATCGCCTGGCAATTTCACCTGGAAACCACTGTTCAATCGGCCAAAGATACCATAGCAGCCTCGCAAGATGAATTAGTGGAAGCGCCCTATGTGCAAAAGGAAAAAGAAATGCTGCAAGACCCTGAGCGCTTTAGCCGCATCCGCAATTTCATGTATATGCTATTGGATTACCTTGAGCAACTCCCAGTGTAAACGGCATTGATTAATCCATCGAGCCGATCAATATCCCATATACAACCTGGAGGCATTAAGCTGCGGAAAATTCTGCTCTTTGATCAGTTTAGCGGTGATATCGATATCATATTCAACGTATTTTACCTCAATGGAATGTTCTTCCTCATCATAAACCAGGTATTTGGCATTTTTGTTTCCATCGCGCGGTTGGCCTACACTTCCTGAATTAACAATGTATTTTGTATCGGTATGCAACATTTTTTTTCCTTCGATTAGTAATTGGGTTTTGACCTGCTCTTTACGAAGAGTGTACAACCCCAGTAAGTGCGTATGGCCCACAAATGATACCGCTTCGCGAAACTCATTAAAAATTGGCGCCAGGTTTTTTTCATAATACTCAATAATATATTTCAAAAATGAGTCGGGTGGAGTCCCATGCACGAAATAGCAGGAATTATGAATAATGTGGGTGGGCAATTGATCCAGCCAGCTTTTAGCCTCTTTGCTGAGCATACCATCGGTTCTAAGAATTGATTGTTTGGCCACCGGGTTGAACCAGCCAAGCTTATCCTGGTTTAGCAGGCCCCAGTCGTGGTTGCCCATAACAGTGGGTATATTTCTGTCCATAATGGTATCCACCACTTCCTGGGGTTGCGGACCATAGCCCACAAGGTCGCCAAGGCATACAATATCGGTAATTCCCGCGCGATCAATGTCGAGAAGTACTTCTTTCAAGGCTTGGTAATTCGCATGAATATCAGAAATAATGGCTGTTTTCATAGGTCAAAAGGCTTATTTGTTGGGTTTAAATAGGATGACACATATTATGCCATAGCTAAATCAAGTATTTAAGGAGTTATATTGTTGGATTTAATTCCGGTAGCGGGGAAATTTTTTCACCATCCTTGCCGTTAATTCGATTGGATTTTCTATTTTTGCGCCTGTTAAGCGCGGCGAGGTAGCTCAGGAGGTTAGAGCGTCGGATTCATAACCCGGAGGTCGAGGGTTCGATTCCCTCCCTCGCTACAAAACACTGGAAGCCTGGTTTCTGAAAGGAAATCAGGCTTTTTTGATTCTATCATTCCCCTGTAAGGATTTTACTTCATGCCACAACGAATTATTCAATGCCAATAATTATAGAAGCAATATATTCATGTTATTTCACTTTTAGAAATAAATCTTTAATTCAAAACAATCATTACCCAAAAACCTGGATCTTTTAACCTCTCACAACACTTCCGTGATAATTTTGTGATACTTCCCGCCTACTTTCGCAAATTTGGAAGTAAGGTAAACATGTAAGCATTAAAGCTGTTTTATTATGGAATTGATATTCAACCATAAAGGGCAACAAAGGATGAAACAAGTACTGGTTATTGAAGATGATAAGGATATTGTCGATCTGCTCAGCATTCATTTGAAAGACCTCGATTGCCGCATAGAAGTGGCTAATGATGGTGCCGAAGGTCTTCGCAAGGCACTCGACGGGCAATACGACCTGCTTATCCTCGACATTATGCTACCGGGCAAGGATGGCAATGCCATTGCCCAAAAACTAAGGGCGCTCGATGATTATACGCCTATCCTGATGCTTACAGCCAAAACCGAAGAGATCGACAAGGTGCTGGGATTGGAATCAGGGGCTGATGACTATATTACCAAGCCCTTTGGCGTGAGGGAATTCATTGCCCGTGTTAAAGCAATCTTCAGACGCATGGAACAGGACACCAAGCGCTCCGATGAAGATGACCCCAGGCAAGTGAGTTACGACAACCTTCACATCGACCTGGAAAAAAGAAAAGTTACCCTCGATGGTGAACGCATTGAACTTACGCCCAAGGAATTCGACCTGCTGGCCTTGCTGGCAAAACATCCGGGTCGAAGTTACAACCGCGACCAATTGCTGAACGACGTTTGGGGATACGAGTTCAGCGGATATGAGCATACGGTTAATTCACACATTAACCGCCTGCGCTCCAAAATCGAACCCGATGTCTCCAATCCAAAGTACATCCTCACCACATGGGGAATTGGTTATCGTTTTAATGATGAAATGGAATAGCTCATGAATATATTCAAATACGGAAAAAGTCTTTACTGGCGCATCAGCCTTTCATTTTTGCTGATCCTTTTATTGTTGGGCCTGGCGTATGTGATGATCGCAACCTACGCCTCCAACCGCTATTACCAGGAAACCACCCAGCGCCTTAATGCCGATGTGGCCCAGAAAATGCTCAAGGAAGTTCAGCCGTTTAAAGATGGCAAAGTCAATAAAGAAGCGCTGGGCAAGATCATGCACTCCATGATGGCCGTAAATCCTTCGCTGGAGGTATATTTGCTCGATCCTGCCGGGAAAATCCTCTCCTATGTGGTGCTTGATAAAAAAGTAAAGCTCAAACGGGTGGATATCGCCCCGGTAAAAGATTTCCTGCAAACCGACGACAGCCATTATGTGCTGGGCGACGATCCCCGCAACCCGGGCGAGGAAACCATCTTTTCGGCAACGGCTGTTAAAGAAGATGGAAAACTGCTAGGATACGTGTATATGGTCCTGGTAAGTGAGCAGGTAGAAAACATCACTTCGGCGCTGTTGGGGAGTTACTGGCTCAAAATCGGTACACGTTCCTTTTTAATCACCTTGATCGCTGCTTTTGCCATAGGTTTGGTGCTTATCTGGCTGTTGACTAAAAACCTCCGGGTAGTGATCAATACCTTTAAGCAATTTGAAAACGGCGATTTACATGCCCGCATTCCTGAAGAAAAGATGAAAGGGGAACTCGCCACCCTGTCGCGCACCTTTAATAAAATGGCCGATACCATTGTGCACAACATCGATCAATTGAAGCAGGTCGACAACCTCAGACGGGAGCTTATTGCCAACGTATCGCACGACTTGCGTAATCCGCTGGCCGTGGTTCATGGATACATCGAAACGCTTATGATCAAAGATGATAAGCTAACACCCGAGGAACGTCAACGCTATTTACAAATCGTGCTGGATGGCAGTGATAAGTTGAAAAAGTTGGTAAGCGACCTGTTTGAGCTTTCAAAGCTTGAGGCCAAACAAGTTAAGCTTAAGCAGGAGCCTTTTATGATCAATGAATTAATGCAGGATGCCGTACAACATATGCATCTGATTGCCGAAGATAAAAAAGTTGACATCAAACCTCAAATTGATAAATCATTACCACGGGTGTATGCCGATATTTCACTTATGGAACGGGTTATACAAAACCTACTCAATAATGCCGTGAAATACACCCCTGAAAATGGTGAGGTGGATGTGGAAGTAAAGCAGGAAGATTCGGCGGTTAAGGTGAACATCATCAACACCGGTGAAGGAATTCCCGAACAGGACCTGCCCCATATCTTCGACCGTTATTACAAGATCAGCAAGGAAAAGAAAGGCGTGGAAGGCACCGGTCTGGGATTGGCTATTGTTAAGAAGATACTCGATTTGCATAACATCACCATCGATGTCGACAGCAAACCGGGAGCATTTACCAAATTCTCTTTTACTGTACCGGCCTATTAGGCTTGAGTTTGTGGGGTAATTGTTTTGAGTGACACTGACTTAACTATGTAGTTTTAGATTTAAAATCACTGGTGTCCGGTAAACATCAAGGAGATTCCTCGCTTCGCTCGGAAAGAGAAGGGGTTTACGCAAATGGAGGCGA
>JAIPAP010000115.1 GCA_021740045.1 Bacteroidales bacterium | reverse complement strand
CCTCCATTTACGTAAACCCCTTGTCTTTCCGAGCGAAGCGAGGAATCTCCTTGATATTTACCAGACACCAGTATTTTTAAATCATAACGCCTCTGCAATGCCTTACCTATCAATCATTCTCAATTCTCCTCCCGATAGCTATCGGGACTCCAATCTCCATTCCCCACTCTTCCCCGCTCCTTATGCCACTTCAAATACCGACCCGTCTTCCGCCAGGTACGTATTCGGGAAAACTTCCCGGGCTTCCTGCTGGAGTCCTTCCAATTCGTCATAACGTGCTGAAAAATGACCGAGAACCAGCTTCCCTGCTCCTGCTTTTCCGGCGATCAGTGCGGCTTGCCTGGCCGTGGAATGAAAACGGTCCAAAGCTTTGTCCTTCATATCCTCGGTAAAAGTAGCTTCATGATACAACAAATTTGAATCTTTTATGTAATCAATGATGCTTTCATCATAGCGGGTATCTGAGCTGTAAGCATATGAACGTGGTTTGGGCGGATCTTCTGTCATCGATTCATTCTCCAGGAACTTCCCCTCCGGAGTGGTATAATCGGCTCCCTGCTTGATCATTTGCCTGACTTCAACAGGAATATTCTCTTTTTCCAGCACCTCTTTTCTTAGCTTACGATCGGCCTGTTTTTCCGTAACGGTAAACCCTACGGTAGGAATGCTGTGGGTTACCGGGAACGATCTTACCGTATAGCTCCGGTGATCGAGCAGTAATTCACTCTTACCGGAATCGATGGGGTGAAAGCTGAGCGGATAAAGCAATTTTGTTTCCGATGCTTCCAGTTGAATATCGATGATCTTCTTCAAAATGGGCGGACCATAAACATGAAGCTCATTTTGGCGTCCTAAAAGATGGTAGGTAAAGATCAACCCAATCAATCCAAAATAATGATCACCATGCATATGCGATATAAAAATGTGGTTGATGCGCTGCATCTTTACCTTGAGTTTCCGCATTTGCAACTGTGTGCCATCGGCGCAATCGAATAGCAAATGATTATCATGTATGTTAATCACCTGTGCCGTCATATTTCGCTCCAGGGTGGGCATAGCTGAGTTGCTTCCCAATATGGTTACTGTAAACGGGCTCATCGCTGCATATTTTACAATCAGCCAAAATAAAAAAAATCCCCTTGCCATGGGCGAGGGGATTTTGAATTATGAAGAATAAGGTTATTCTTTTTTCTTATCTTCTTCCGATTCACCTTCTTCTGTCGATTCGTCCGGTTTTTCTTCTTCACCGTCCGATTCTTCAGCTTTAGGCTCCTCAGCCTGAGTTTCCTCTTCTGGTGCCGGTTCTTCGGCTTCAGGTTGCTCAGCTTGAGGTTCTTCAGCCTTCGGTTCTTCTGATTTAGATTCCTCAGCTTTGGGTTCTTCGGATTTAGATTCCTCAGCTTTGGGTTCTTCAGTCTTCGGTTCTTCGGATTTAAGCTCCTCAGCTTTGGGTTCTTCGGATTTTGGACTTTCCTCATCGCCCTTCGCTTCGGTTTCCTGCTTGGGTTCCTCTTCCTTAGGCTCTTCTTTTTTTGCCTTTGCTTTACCGGAACCTTTAGCCGTATTCTCCTCCTTCTCGATATCTTTCTTCAGGTCGGCTAATACATCAAGATCACCAAGGGTTGCACGCTCAATGTTATCCTTAACCTTCTTCATGCTCTTCTTGGTCTGCTTCTGCTGTGATTTCTTTTCCTTCTGCTCTTTTGCTTTCTGTTCAGCAGCAGCATCCTCATGAATTCTACTATGTGAAACAATGATCTTCTTCTGTTCCTTTGAGAATTCAATTACTTTAAAGTCAAGGGTTTCATCAATTTGAGCATTCTTACCATCTTCCTTCTTGATGTGACGCATGGGGGCAAAACCTTCAACACCGTAAGGCAATGATACCACCACACCCTTATCGGATGCACTTACAATGGTACCTTTGTGAACGGAACCTACCGTAAATACGGTTTCGAAAACCTCCCAAGGATTCTCTTCAAGCTGCTTGTGACCAAGGCTCAGGCGGCGGTTTTCCTTATCCACGTCCAATACAACCACATCGATCTGTTCACCGATCTTGGTGAATTCAGCCGGGTGTTTGATCTTTTTCGACCATGAAAGGTCGGAGATGTGGATCAAACCGTCAACACCTTCCTCGAGCTCAACAAAGATTCCGAAGTTGGTGAAGTTCCTTACTGTTGCGGTATGCTTAGAGCCAACGGGGTATTTCGTGGCAATGTTTTCCCATGGATCGGGAATGAGCTGTTTCATACCCAGCGACATCTTACGCTCTTCGCGGTCGAGGGTAAGGATAACGGCTTCCACTTCATCGCCCACCTTAAGGAAGTCCTGTGCGGTGCGCAAGTGCTGGGACCATGACATTTCCGAAACGTGGATGAGGCCTTCAACGCCGGGTGCGATCTCAACAAAGGCACCGTAATCGGCGATAACAACAACTTTTCCTTTAACCTTGTCACCAACCTTGAGATTCTCATCGAGTGAATCCCATGGATGTGGTGTAAGCTGCTTAAGACCAAGAGCAATCCGTTTCTTGTCATCATCAAAGTCGAGGATAACCACCTTGATCTTCTGGTCGAGTTCAACCACTTCTTCAGGATGGTTGATGCGGCCCCAGGAAAGGTCGGTAATGTGGATAAGTCCATCAACACCTCCTAGATCAACAAATACACCGTAAGAGGTAATATTCTTAACGGTACCTTCGAGGACCTGTCCTTTTTCAAGCTTTGAAATAATCTCGGCTTTCTGCTGCTCGAGTTCGTCTTCGATAAGCGCTTTGTGCGAAACAACCACGTTCTTGTATTCCTGGTTGATCTTCACCACCTTGAATTCCATGGTTTTTCCAACAAAGGCATCATAATCGCGGATAGGCTTCACATCGATTTGTGAACCGGGGAGGAAACATTCTATGCCAAATACATCGACAATAAGACCACCTTTGGTACGTGACTTCACATGTCCTTTAACGATCTCATCATTTTCAAAGGCATTATTAATGCGTTCCCATGAGCGCAATGTGCGCGCTTTGCGGTGTGAAAGCAATAACTGACCATTGGGGTCTTCCTGGCTTTCAACGTAAACCTCAAGTGTGTCGCCCACTTTGTAATCGGGGTTGTAACGGATCTCCGAGAGCGGAATAACACCTTCGGATTTGAAACCAATGTTGACAACAACTTCCCGGTTATTCTTGGCAACGATAGTACCATCAATCACTTCGTGTTCACCGATGGAGCTTAAGGTTTGATCATAGATCTTTTCAAGCTTCTGGCGTTCATCTTCGGAATAAAAATCCTGCTTTTTGCCAACAGAATCCCAATCGAACTGGGCATACTGTTCGTCATACTGACTGGCTGTAGAAGGTTGTTCCTTTAAAGTGCCTTTGGTATCTGCTTCGGGCTCTTCCTGGGGTTTCTCCTCAGTTGCCTGAGCAGTTTTATCGGATGATGAAGCAGTTGCTTCGGCAGCTTCCGGCTGCCTTTCGGTATCCGTTTCAGGCATTTCGGATTCAGCCTTCGGAGTTTCTTCTGCTGGCTGTTCTTCGGAGGCTGAACTTTCCTGTGCTTCCTCTTGCTTCGATTCAGCAGCTTCGTTCTGCTTAGCAACTTCTTCAGCAGATTTGTTTTCCTGATTTTCCTTATTAACGTTTTCTTCGTTATTCGTCATTAAACTGACTTGTTGAATGTGCTCCGTGCCTGAGTACCTGTGGGTAATACATCATGCTGGCGGAACGGGTTAAACAATTTGGTTCATTTTATCCGGGGCTTCCCGGAATCCCCATTTCCCACAAAATGGGGTGCAAAAGTAATGTTTTTATATTTAACGAACTAACATTTAGGTGATTAATTCATTACAAAAATTATGCAACTACTTTTTCCTTTGTTGTGGATTATAGCCTTTTTGCTTGGCCATATCTTCCATTTTTTTCTGGAACTTCGATTTCTTGACCGGTTTTTTCTTTTGCTCCTGTATCTTCTTGTGAATTTTGTCTTCATCAACAAACTGGCGGATGGCAAACATCTGGGCAAATGTGATAATATTGGCCAAGAAATAGTAATAACTCAATGCGGCCGCATATCCGTTAAAGAAGAACAATAACATCACCGGCATAATGTACATCATGTTTTTCATGCCGGGCATTTGGTTACCTGTGGACATTTGCTGGCTGTTTAGCTTGGAATAAATGATGGTGGAAACAGCCATCAATATGGTAAACAAGCTAACATGGTCGCCATAAAACGGTATGGAAAAGGGCAACTGCAAAATGGAATCATAGGTTGATAAGTCGGTTGCCCAAAGGAATGACTGCTGCCGCAACTCGATGGAGGCCGGGAAAAACCTGAATAAGGCAATAAGAATAGGCAACTGTAACAACATAGGCACACAACCGGCCATGGGGTTCACCCCGGCCTTTTTATACAGTTGCATGGTAGCCTGCTGTTTCTTCATGGCATCTTCCTTTTTGGGGAATTTTTTACCGATCTCATCAATCTCCGGTTTCAGCACCCGCATTTTCGCCTGCGACATGTAGGTTTTATAGGCGATAGGGAAAAGTACGATCTTTAATAATACTGTTAAGATCAATATAATAACACCATAATTGAGCTGATAACCTTCGAGCCAGGTAAAAACCGGAATTACCGCATATCTGTTGATCCAGGCCAGCAGGAAAAAACTCCAACCCAGTGGGATCTGCCGTTCCAGGTCGAGATCATACTTGCTAAGGATGCTGTACTTGTTTGGCCCAAAATAGAAATGCATGGGAATATTCACTTTGCTGCCCATATCGAACGGCATCCGAATATTGGTTTCCATGGTTCTGAGATATCTTCCCTTACCTTCTTTCTCTGTATCATTTAAAACCTTTACATTGGCCGAGCTAAAGAAATCTCCGGCAATCAGCGTTGAAACAAAGAACTGTTGTTTAAAAGATATCCATTTTACATCGGTTTGTAACTCCTCTTCATCCTCGGAGCGTTCCGAAAGGTAATCTACTTCATCCTTTAAGAATTTGTAATAGATGGTTGATCCGTTAAGCCGGTTGGTGCTTTTCTCCTGTTGTGTCACATCTGCACGCCAGTCAAGGTCGATGTAATTCAGGTTGGAGGTAATCACATCCTGCATCCCGACAAAATTCACATCGAAGTCCATCATATAATCATCACCTCTCAGGGTATACAAAAATTCAATGTATTTTTGCTTGTTATATGATGTATCAGTAGCATCAACATAAAGCCGCATGGCAAAACGCAGCGAATCGTTTCCGGTAACTTTTAAATGATCCTGTCCACTATTGTCAGCCCCGTATACATAAGGCTGAAAAAACAAGTCACTCGTATTAATGGTACGCAAGTTGACCGTTGGAAATTCAAAACCGTAATTGGAAGTATTGTTCTTAAACAGGATTAATGGTAACGAATCATAAGTCCTATAATTCTTCAGTTCCACATAGCCTATTTCCCCTCCTTTACGGTTAACTTTAACCCGTATTTTGTTGTTTTCCAGGGTGAATTGATCGTTATCCCCATAGGCTGAATTGGCAAATAATCCATAGCGTCCGCGATCTAGCTTAGCGGTTTTGTCGCGTTTTTCAATATCCTTTGTAAGGTCTTCGGGCCTTGTTTCCTGTTTTTCGCCTTGCTCTTGCTTTTGCTCTGCCTTTTTAATGGAATCTCTTTTCTCCTGCATTGCCTGGAGGGAATCCATTCGCTGCCTTACCCTGGCAATAGAGTCTTGCCTACGCCTTTGCTCTGCCAGTTCTTCTTCCGAGGGTGATATAAATATGCTGTAACCTATGAAAAGTCCAAAGAGAACAATGATGCCAATTATCGTATTTCTGTCCATTTACTTCCTGTCCTTTAAATCCCGCGCAAATATAATTGAATTGTTATAAACGATGTATATAAGGTTGTGTTATGCTTTTGACTGATAAAAATCACGGGCCGCTTTCACAAAATTCACGAATACCGGATGGGGCTCAGCCACAGTGCTACGATATTCGGGATGAAACTGAACGCCCATGAACCAGGGATGATCTTTTAGTTCGATGATCTCAACCAGGTTATTGCGTTCATTTATACCTGATGAGATCATTCCGTGTTTTTCAAAATCATCAATGTACTTATTGTTAAATTCATAACGGTGGCGGTGCCGTTCATCGGTATGTTCCGTATTATATACCTCATGGGCCAGGGTATCTTTTTTAATAGTACAGGGGTAATTGCCCAAACGCATGGTGCCACCTTTTGAACAGATCTTTTTTTGTTCTTCCATGATATCTATTACAGGATGTTCAATTTCGGGGTCAACTTCGGTGGTATGAGCAGCGCCGAGCCCTAATACATTGCGGGCAAATTCGATGACGGCAGCCTGCATGCCGAAACATATGCCCAAAAATGGGATGTTTCGTTCCCTGGCATATTTGATAGATGCAATTTTACCTTCTATGCCTCTTTCGCCAAAACCGGGGGCTACCAATATCCCGTCAAGGCCTTCAAGTTGTTCAACCACCGATGAGCTATCAATATTCTCGGCATGGATCATTTGCAATTTAACCTTACACTCATTGGCAGTACCGGCATGGATAAACGATTCACTAATTGATTTATAGGCATCCTGTAATTCAACATATTTTCCAACCAAACCGATATTCAATACACAAGCAGGATTCTTTAACCGCCGCAAAAACTCTTTCCACTTGGTAAGATCGGGTTCACCGGCAACCGGGATGTCCATTTTACCAAGCACCTCTCCATCGAGGTTTTCTTCCTGCATTTTTAGGGGAACCTCATAGATGGTTTCAACATCAAGCGATTGCTTTACCGATGAGGACTGAACGTTACAGAACAGGGCAATCTTTTCACGCAAACTCTCATTAAGCGGATATTCGGTACGGCATACAATAATATCGGGTTGCACTCCCGATTCGAGCAAAGTTTTAACCGAATGCTGTGTAGGCTTGGTTTTCAATTCACCCGAGGCTTTTAGATAGGGAACAAGGGTAAGGTGTATAACAAGGCTATTACGTCCCATTTCGCGCCTGAGCTGACGTACAGCTTCAATATAGGGCAGGGATTCGATGTCGCCAACCGTACCTCCTATCTCGGTAATAACAAAATCAAAATCACCTTTGTTGCCTAAAATGGTTATTCGGTGTTTGATCTCATCGGTAATGTGGGGAATAACCTGCACGGTTTCGCCCAAAAAATCACCGCGGCGTTCTTTTTCAATCACCGAGCGATAAATCCGGCCAGTAGTCACATTATTCGCCTGAGATGTGGGCACATTTGAAAATCGCTCATAATGCCCCAGGTCAAGATCGGTTTCTGCTCCATCATAGGTAACGTAGCATTCGCCGTGTTCATATGGGTTGAGTGTACCTGGATCGACATTGATATAAGGATCGAGCTTTTGAATGGTAACCGAATAATTCCTGGCTTGCAATAATTTGGCCAGAGAAGCTGATATGATCCCTTTACCGAGTGATGAAGTAACTCCCCCTGTAACAAATATATACTTGGTTTCTGCCATATGTAATTAACTGAAATTGCCCAGCTTTATTATTTTACTCTATTGATCTGAAATACATAGTTAGCAACGCATTGCTTAAAAAAGCTTATCCCTTTTCGTATAAATGAAAAGGGATATTGTTTTTCTAAAAATATTAGGGCGTTTAAACGCCCTAATTCATTTAAGATCAAATAAATCATGCAAATTTTCTATTTTCCAGCGCAAATATAGGAAAATATCTAATGGGTGAGTTAATTATGAAAGAGAGGGGCTTGACGAACCATTGGTATGACGCTCAATAGTATCATAAATTTGTTGCTTGTTGTAAGGTTTGCTTAAGAAGCCTGACATTCCGGCCTCGAGGCTTTCTTTACGGAAGTACTCCTCATCATAGGCAGTAAGCGCAATAATGGGAATCTGTTCATCCTGATCCCTGATGATGCGGGTTGCCTGAAAACCATCCATAATAGGCATATCAATGTCCATAAGAACAATATCAAACCTTCCGTTTTCCATCTCTTCAACAGCTCTTTTGCCATTATTGACCACCGTAAATTGCCAACCCCTGAGTTTTAAAAGAATACCAATGATCTTTTGATTAGATAGATTATCTTCTGCTATCAATACATTTAGAGTATGTTGTTCGGTCATGAACATTTTTCCGTAGCTTTAGTGATTTTAGTTGATTACCCCTGCTCTACAAACGTAATAATCTTATCTTTTAAAAAGACAAAACTACGCCTATTATTACTATATCCAATTAAACGAAAATGGTAATACTGATTGGGGATAAATTTTTTAGTTAAATGTTTCACAATATCATACAGTCCTGTAACGAAGTTATTTAAATCGGTTATAAATATTACTCTCGGTTGGAGCAACATTTCATAAAAAGAAAAGAGACCATTAATAAGGTCATTAATGGTCTCTTTTCCTGTGCATGCTTTGCACGATTAATCTTATTCACCGAGATAAGCTTTAAGCAGCTTGCTCCGGGAAGTATGTTTCAACCTCCTGATTGCCTTTTCCTTGATTTGACGTACCCGTTCACGTGTAAGATTGAACTTAGCTCCAATTTCCTCCAATGTCAGGCCAT
This sequence comes from Bacteroidales bacterium, assembly GCA_021740045.1. Classification (GTDB taxonomy): domain Bacteria; phylum Bacteroidota; class Bacteroidia; order Bacteroidales; family JAIPAP01; genus JAIPAP01. Next base: position 3,742 of record JAIPAP010000115.1, on the reverse strand, counting down.
GGTTCATACCGATACCATAATACAGATTGATCACATCACGCTCTTTTTTGGTCAATGTTGAAAGTGACCTTTGGATTTCTTTCGCTAGTGATTCGCGCATCAGGTTTGAGTCGGTATCCGGTCCGTCATCATTGACGTAAACATCGACAAATTTGGTCTCTTCATCCTCCTTAAGCGGGGCATCCATTGAGATGTACCTGGTAGAGATCTTCATAGCCGAATCGATCTTATGCTCAGGTAATTCAAGCGATTTGGCAATTTCATCAGCCGAAGGCGAACGCTCATACTTCTGCTCAAGCTTTGATGATTCCTTTTTAATTTTGTTCAAGGAACCAACCTGATTGAGCGGTAGCCTCACGATCCTCGATTGTTCGGCTAATGCCTGGAGGATCGACTGACGAATCCACCACACCGCATAAGAGATGAACTTAAATCCCCTGGTTTCATCAAATCTCTTGGCTGCCTTGATCAAACCCATATTGCCCTCGTTGATCAAATCGGGTAAACTTAATCCCTGATTTTGATACTGCTTGGCAACCGACACAACGAATCGAAGGTTGGCACGGCACAATTTCTCCAATGCCAATTGATCGCCTTGCTTGATCCGTTGCGCTAATTGGACCTCTTCTTCGGCTGTTATCAACTCCTCTTTGCCAATGTCCTGCAAGTACTTATCAAGTGAAGCCGTCTCTCGGTTAGTAATGGATTTCGTAATTTTTAATTGTCGCATTCTTGGAGCTCCCTATTTTTTATAAATCCATGATTCTCAGTTTTTTACAAGATCCAATTAAAGTAGCGCAAAGGTATAAAATTTCTTTGCCTTTCTATAACTTATTTGTTAAAAAAATATTTTAGTTATTCCAATTTTTTATAAACCGAAGCCATAATAGGCTCGCATGCCATTAGGATACACACCCTCGAGCAGAACTCCTCCGCTCTTATTTTTAAGTGCCTTCTTAATATCATCAATTGAATTGACTTTTTGTTTATCGATGCGAACGATAATAAAGCCTTCTCTTACACCTGCCTCACTCAGCTTACCTTTGTTCAAATCAATCACCTGAACACCATTATTAATACCAAGTTTTTCTTTTAACTTGTCCGATACTGGTTCAAACCTGGCATTTAGCATACCCATGAGGTTTTCTTCGCTTTCTTCCACTATCTTAGTGGTCCCCAACCGGTTCCGCAAGGTAACATCATAGGTTTTTTCTTTTCCATCGCGTACAACAGTAACAGTAACCTCGTCTCCGGGCCTGTGCTGTCCGACTAATTCCAGCAACCTTGCCGTACTATTAATTGGTTGACCTTCTATGCTTACGATAAGATCGCCAGGCTTAATTCCGGCTTCTTTAGCGGCGCCATTATCAGAGAGATCTTCAACATAAACGCCTTGAATCTTTTCGAGCCCTTCTTCTTCGGCCAGTCTGCTATTCATTTCACGAATCACCACGCCAATATAGGCACGTTGAATCGCCCCATAATTAATGAAGTCGTTTACCACCTTTTTAACAATATTGACTGGTATGGCGAATGAATACCCGGCATAGGAGCCCGTATTGGATGCAATGGCTGCATTGATCCCAACCAGTTCACCTTTGGCATTCACGAGCGCCCCACCACTATTGCCTTTGTTAACTGCAGCATCGGTTTGAATGAATGATTCAATGGTCGATCCTCCTTGCGGGTTTCTTAAAATGTTGATGTTACGGGCCTTTGCGCTAACAATGCCGGCAGTTACCGTCGATTGCAGGTTAAATGGATTTCCAACAGCCAGTACCCATTCACCCACCTGCACTTCATCCGAATTACCGTAACTTATATAATCAAGATTTTTTGCATCTATCTTAAGCAGTGCCAGGTCGGTTGATGGGTCGGTACCAACGATCTTGGCTTCGAATGAACGCTTATCATTAAGGGTAACCTCCACCCGTTCGGCTTGAGCCACTACGTGATTATTGGTAACGATGTATCCGTCATCGGAAACAATCACCCCCGACCCGATTCCAATAACCGGTCTGGACTCAGGTCCTCTGAAACCGGGATGGTCATCGAAAAAATCACGAAAAAAATAATCGTAAACGCTGCTTTTTTGCTTTGATTCCGAGCGAATGTGGACCACTGCATGTACCGTTTCTTCGGCAGCTTTTTTAAAATCAGGGACAACCTTTACTTGTTGCGGGGGTTGTGGATTCCTGGGAGCCGAATCGGTATAATTTGTCTTCTGGGCAGGAACAGTCTTAAAACCTTCATGCCGCGTTTGTTCTACCTTTGCTTCCTGTTCAGGTTCTTCAATTATTTTATATCCCCCAATTGCAACTGCGCCACCTAAAATGGCCGCAATCACTACTCCAATAAATCGTTTCATAGTTCTTCCGATTTGATTTTACTAACAATATTACACTCACTTTGTTTAGGTAGCAATCAATTACCATACCTACCATAAAGGTTTTACGCCTGACTTGCTATCCTAAAATCTAAATCCTAACGGGTTCAGTCAATTAAGAAGTATACTTATTGCTGTTAAAAAACGTTAAATCCTTAAGCATGACAGGGTTAATATAAAAAATTGAAAATAGCGCATGCTTGGCAGTATACTGAATGATGTCTCATGTGCCAGCCATGAATTCACTATCTACTTTAAAATAACTAATTTTGGCCTATGATAATACCATTTCATAAATACCAGGGTACCGGCAATGATTTTATCATCATCGATAACCGGGAAAACTATTTTCCTGATGATAAAAATGTTATAAGAAACCTGTGTGATCGAAAATACGGGATTGGCGTAGACGGGTTAATGCTACTCGAGCATTCGGAGTTGTATGACTTTAAAATGCGTTATTTTAATGCCGACGGCAAAGAGGGTACTATGTGCGGAAATGGTGGACGTTGCCTGGCTGCCTTTGCCCACCGGATAGGAATAGCCGGTGACCACACAAAATTTCTAGCCATCGACGGGGAACATGAAGCTGAGATTCTCGAAACTTTTAAGATGCTTGCCATCGTAAACCTTCAAATGTCAGATGTGACCTCGGTTCAAAGCTTTGATGATCATTATGAGATCAATACCGGTTCGTCCCATTACATAAGATTTGTGGATGAAATTGAAAAACTTGATGTAACAGCCCAGGGAAGAAGCATCCGCAATAGCCCCGCTTACATCGATAGCGGAATAAACGTGAATTTTGTGAAGCAATACCATGACCATATTTTTGTAAGAACCTATGAACGGGGTGTTGAAGACGAAACCTTATCCTGCGGTACCGGCGTTGTTGCATCGGCATTGGCAACAGCGCTTAAAACAAAATCTGAACAAGATAAATACATTGTGATGACCAAAGGGGGAAAGCTTCGGGTTAACTTCTCAAAGAATGATAATGGCTTTAAGGATGTATGGCTCGAAGGGCCTGCCACCTATGTGTTTAAAGGAGAAATTGAAATATGACCGGAACTAATTTACACCTCAGAGCTGTGGAACCCTCCGACGTAGACCTGTTATATGACTGGGAAAACAATGAGAAATTGTGGCATATAAGCAACACCATTGAACCATTCTCCCGTTTTGCTATTGAGCAGTATGTGATGAATGCCGATGCGGATATCTATGCTAAAAAACAATTACGGCTGATGATTGAATTGAAGCAACCACCACAAACCATAGGACATGTCGATCTCTTCGATTTCGATCCCAGGAACCTTCGTGCCGGTATTGGCATAATGATCATGGATGAATATC
>JAIPAP010000114.1 GCA_021740045.1 Bacteroidales bacterium | reverse complement strand
CTTATATAATCTCCCTCAGGATTGAGGTCGTTTTTCAAAGGAAGGATTATTTGTCCCGCAAATTTCATTCCCGGCCAGAGGTTGATTTCTATAGCAGGACTTATATTTAATTGAATCTCATATATCTTCTCAAAATAAGTGTTTTGAAGTTTAATCTGCGGGTAAAAAACAAGGTCAATTTTATTCATGCTAGAGTTTATTGGATTAATGCCTTTGACCTTATTCCAGGCAGTAAATTCACTGGAAGTACTCAAACTTAAATGGTTAGTATCTGAAGAAAGGATATCATTTCTAATTGAAGTACAATCCTGTTTAAGAAAAATATACGGTATATCATTTTTCAAGACAGTAAGTGATTGATTTGGGGGACTTGACGGAACGGAATCAAGTATATATTTCACCCTTTTGAGGGCGTTAAGCTCCCATCGGTAAACATTATTTTCGTAAGCGATAAACAGAGAATCTTTTTTTGAGCTAATCCTTAGATTCTCAAAGCCCTCGTTCAAGAGAAGAGAGGTTAAAACTTCTGCTTGATTCTGAGATTGGCATATAGTAACCAAATCTATAATCAGCAATGAAATAACTACATGACTTTTACGATACAAAATCATTACTAAATACATGTTAATTACAAATGCATTAAAAGGCTTATCACATAACATGTAGCTATCCTAGTGAGAAATTGTCCGTGTGAATTTTAGTGACTAGAGTAGAAAAAGATTTGCTATCGTCAAACATGAAGGACCAATTCATCTACCAACAATTCTAGTCTTTCACAAAACATTATTTTGAAACAAATCTGTTAGATTGCTGCAAGATAATGGTATTTTATCGTAAATAAAAGTAAATTATATATTTATCTATTCTAAATGTATTCTAAATAACTAAAGTTTCGCACCTTACTCAATCAGCTTGTATATTAATGATCAAGCAAGCTTAAAAATACACCTTACTCTTTTCCGGAATGGTATTATAGAAATTACAATTGTTTAAATCCTGCTTAAAGGCCAGCCAATCGATTATTTCAAGGCCGGTTTCTTCGTTCAAGCTGGTCATGGGGTAGTTGTACAGCACGTGGAACTTTTCCTGGTCTTCACTGCTGTGTTCCTTATTGTCTTTTTCTTCCTTGCTTCCTCTCTTTTCGGAGTCTTTCATGCGGGAACGCCTGAGGATATGATCTTTTAACTCAAATTCAATATATCCGTAGTGACGCGAAACGTTGACGAAAATAACCCGGATATGCTTGTAATGATGCAATTTGAGGGTAGGCAGGATGTTGCCTTTTTTCTTGCGGCGCTTCATGCGAATACTGCTTGAAAATATGTTTAACTGGTTATTGAGTTTTGAAGTTTTCTTACGTCCTTCAATTTTCCCGAAATCTTTCCGTTTCTCAAACGGAAGTTCATTTACCCGGTCAACAAAGTCGTAAAGCTTGTAAATAAAGCTCTCGTATGATTCGCGATTATCACGATAGTTTTGTTCTATTTCCTCGCGCTTACGGGCAATTTTCTCCTGTATTCGCTGGGAACCTTTTTCTTTTTTGCGCCGGTGTTTTTCCGCCTCTTCTAACCAATGAGACATGTTATATTCCTTTTTTGAGAAAAAATCCTATTCTTGCAGCATCGCATCTTCTATGGTTCCGGTCCTTTGCCTGCTTGACGTTACTTCAACCCTTTCACACGGGGCTTCCCTGCCTTGAACTCCTTCAGGTAAAACGGCTCAAAATAAGCAACATCTACAAACTGTTTTTGTTTGTAATTAACCTCAGCCATTTCCGCCATATATTTCGCTGAAGGTTTCATATCCTCAAAAATAGCATTTTTATTTTTACCGAGCAAATTCTTGCATTTTTCAGCGCCATCGCCATGAAATACAATCTGATATTCTTTAAGATAATTGGAAAAACTGTTCTCATCAATTATCACGGCTTCAACATCACGAACCGGATTATTCTCAATATCATAAAGCCCGGAATAAACCTCCATGCGCCGTGCATCGATCATGGGGCAAAACAGGAGTTGATCACTTTTTGAATATCCTTTTTCCAGGTATTTACGTGCTGCTCCTTTGGCCAAGGCCTGTAATGTCCCAACAGCAATAAGCGGTAGCTCGAGCGCATAGCATAGTCCCTTGGCAGAGGATACGCCTATGCGCAAACCGGTATAGGAACCGGGACCTTCACTAACGGCTATAGCTTCTAGGTCGGTATAGCGCTTACCGGCTTCTTCCAATACCTGATCGATAAAAAGGGTTATAAAAGATGAATGCGAATTTTTACCATCGAAATCCCTGGTTGCGATCACTTCTCCATCTTGTGCCAATGCAACCGAGCACATCAATGTAGCAGTTTCTATATTTAGAATCAGTCCCATGCTTTCGTTTTACAATTGTGTAACAATGCCGGCTGCCCATAACTTATTCCTCACTGAATAATTTTTTGCGGGGCACCGGTTCAATCATGTCTCCATCCTTTAGCGTTTTGGTGACTACACGGTAGGGCGCAACCACCACTTCATCATCCAATTCCAATCCTTCCTCAATTTCAATATAACGACTATCCTGTATTCCTGTTTTCACCCGGGTAAGTTTTGCCTTCCCCTGCTCGTTCACAAAAACATATTCCTGCATATCTTCCAAGCCGGGACCGGCCTTCTCTTCATTTTTGTTTGTTCCGGTGGTATCTTCACGCGTTGTTACGGCCTGTATAGGAACAGATACAACACCCCTTACGTCTTCCGTTTGTATATCAACCGATGCTGACATACCCGGCCGGAAAGGCGACATATTCGGATGGTCTTCAGGGATAAGGTCTTTATAGGATGCCCTGAGTATCCTGATCTTCACATCGAAATTAGTGACCTGGTCGGCACTTACACCGCTAACATTGGCCGAGGTGGCAATTTCGGTAACCAATCCCTTGAACTTGCGGTTCAGGTATGCGTCAACCTCAATAAGGGCTGTATCAGTGTAACTTACCCTTACAATATCATTTTCGCTCACTTCCACATGAACCTCCATATTACCGAGATCGGCAATGCGCATGATCTCCGTACCGCTTGAAAACTGCGAAGCTCCGGCAACGCGCTCACCCTGTTCGATGTTCAGTTTTGAAATGGTGCCATCGGTAGGTGCAATGATGTTAGTCTTGGTCAGGTTTTCTTTGGATTCGCTTACGGCAGCTTCGGCGCTTTTTACCTGGAATCCGGCGGCATTCACATTTTCGCGGGCAGCTTCCACATCAGCTTTAGCTACTGCAAAGGATGATTTGGCTGCATCGAATTCCGACTCGGATATGGCCTTTTGTTCCCAAAGCTTTTGCTTGCGTTCATATTCGGCCTTGGCATTGATGAATTGTGCTTTGGCCTGAGCAAACCTGGCTTTGGCATTTGCCAAATTGGCTTTTTGGGTATTTAGTGTCGCTACTGAACGTTCATAATTGGAGCGGTAAATCTCCGGGTTGATCTTGGCCAGCGTTTGCCCTTTTTTGATCTCATCACCCTCTTTAACATTTAAAGCAATAACCTCGCCTGAAACATCCGGGGAAAGCTTGACTTCCTTTTCGGGTTGTATTTTTCCGCTGGCAGTCACGGTTTCTATAATATCCCGCTTTTCAACCTTTTCGGTGCTCACCTTAATGCCCGAGGACTCACCTATGAGGCCTTTTTTACGCGCTATGGCAAGAGCCACCACTAATATCACCAAAAGGATCACCCCAATCCGAATCCATTTTTTATTCTTTTTCATGGTCGATGTTGTTTACTATCCTGCATTGCAAGGATAATGTTTTCAGGGTACAAAGTAAACATTTATTCTATTTCTGTTCCTTCGTTTTGCTATAAAGAAAAAGAAAGAACTTTCCCGGAGCAAGTTGGCAAATGGCAACAAGCAGTTGGTTACATTTTACAAACATTTTGCCCAGCTGCTTATTGCCAACTTTTTCATCAAACCATCATTTCCTAGTCAAGCGAGAGGGGTTTTCCAAGATAAAAATCGAGCACTTTCGATTTGAATACATAGTCATATTTGGCCTGCAAGAGTTCCGATTTAGCATTGGTAAAGTCTTTCTTGGCTTCGTTGTATTCAACCGAATTGATTACGCCCACATTAAATTTCTGTTCAGCGTATTTAAAAGCTTCCCGGGTTGCTGAAACCTTTTTCCGGGATGAACGGTAACTGTTCAAGGCGGCCTTGGCATCGGCATGTGCCTGGTTTATGGTTTTGTTTAGTTGTAATTTGGTAAGTTCAAGTTCATACTCAGCTTGTTCCACAGCTATTTGTGCTTTACTGATGGATGAACGTGTGCGCCAGCCGTTAAATACCGGAATAGACAATTCCAGGTTAAGCGATTTATTGATATTGTCGTTGAATTGCTCACCAAAGGGTTTGGTATCGTACTCGTATTGCGGTTGTGTGGCATAAACCGGAACACCCTCATCGGTCACCCCAATCTGGATTTGAACCGGCTCTTGGCCAACGATCTTTTGCCGTGCACTGGAATAACCCGTACCCCAGGAACCGGAAAGAGACAGGGCGGGACTTTGATCCCCCTTGGCAATGAAATATGTCTTTTCAGCTTCATCCACTCGCAATTTTGCGCTTTTAACATGGGGCTGATTTTCCCTGGCAATTTTGAAAACTTCAGTAGGGTTTATTTGAAGGGTTGGATCGGCCGGAAGCTCCACTTCCGGTATTGAAACCTCAAAATCATCGGCCGAAGGAAGATCGAGTAGTTGTACCAGGTCAAGGTAAGCCAGATCGAGGCTGTTCCGGGCCTGAATAACTTGATATTCTTCGGCAGCAGCCTGCGACTCAATGTTCAGCAAATCGCCTTGTGCCAAAGTACCGGCATCAACCAGCTTCTGCATACGATCAACCTGCATTTCGGTGGTTTCCAACTGGTTCTTCCTGATATCGAGCATTTCTTTGTAAAATAAAATATTCAAATATGCCGTGGCTATTTGAAGGGAGATATCATCCATGTATTTGTCAAAATCGTATTTGGTAGCCTTTAACGCCAGTTGATCTCGCTTCATGGTATTCATTTTTTGGAAACCATTAAATACGGTTAATTGCGTGGAGGCATAAAAATTATTGGAACGTGTGCGCTCGGTGGCAAACTGGTTGGTGAAGCGGTCAACCGTTTGTCCCCAGGCATAACCATGCGAGGCATAGCCGTTTAGCGTGGGAAGCATATCGAGCTTGCTTTGCAATACATCTTCCTCGGCCCTGTCGATATTCAATTCATATTGCTTTACATTAATGTTGTTTTCCAGGGCATAATCAATACATTCGCGTAATGACCAGTTTTTTTCTTCCTGGGCTTGTAAATTGCTAAATCCGATAATAAATACCAGTAGCGCCAATCCTGTTTTTTTCATATCTCTTGTTTTTGAATTCAATCAATAATGCATGGGCAAATTACAAATAACCGTGCCATGTCTTTTATGTAATTGTATTTCAGTGTTCTAAAAGAGTATACTGGCCCGGCTTGTTGTTCGCCACCGCTCATCATGAGTTCGAAAGCGTACAGCATTAAGTTGGTGAACAAATTTAGCCAACAAACTTAATTTATCGGGTTAAATTTTCCTGTTGAGCTAAAAAATAGGTGTATATTTACACTTGGTTAATTCATGAAAAGAAAAGCTAATTATAAACAGATGAAACTCAAACCGTTTTTCCGTTTTGCAATAAGCCTGACAATCATAAACATTTGCCTGTTTTATACAAGCCATGCGCTATCTGTTAAAACCAATGATGAAATAGATGCAGTGCATTACAGCATATCACTGCAGCCGGTAAATTTTGACAACCAGGAAATACAAGGTTCCACTGACATTACCCTAACACCCAAGATTGATGACCTTTCCGGTTTCACACTTGAATTAGCCCAATTGACTGTAGATTCCGTAATTTATGATGATCAACTCCTGGATTATACCCATCCCGATCCGGAACTGAATATTATCCTGTCTAATCCTGTTTCGATAACAGATACCATCACGCTTTCAATTTATTATCACGGTGAACCTTTTGTGGACCCTTCTAATTGGGGCGGGTTTCATTTTTCGGGTAATTATGCCTTCAACCTTGGGGTAGGTTTCGAATCCGATCCGCACAACTTGGGTAAAGCATGGTTTCCGTGCGTAGACGATTTTGTGGACAGGGCCACCTACGACCTGTACATTACAACGGATGAGGAACATACGGCTGTTTGTGGCGGAACACTCCTGGAAGAAACCAATAACGGCGATGGCACTAAAACCTACCATTGGAAGATGTTTCATAGTTTACCCACATATCTTGCATCGGTTGCCATAGGAGATTACGAAGCCGTAAGGGATACTTTTGCAGGGATTGAGGAAGATATCCCCATTGCCATTTATGTCAGGCCGGGCAATGTAAACGATGTGGAAGGTTCATTTACCAATTTAAAAGATATTTTGGTCAAGTTTGAGGAAAGCTTCGGTCCGTATCCCTGGAGCAGGGTGGGTTTTGTCGGAACGGCCATTGGTGCTATGGAGCATGCGGCTAATGTAGCCTATCCGTCTTTTGCTATCGATAATACCCTGGAATATGAATGGCTTTATGCCCATGAACTTTCGCATATGTGGCTGGGCGACAAAGTTACCTGTGCTTCGGCCGAAGATATGTGGCTTAACGAAGGCTGGGCAGTTTTTTGCGAATCGCTTTACCGTGAAGGGTTATCCGGCGAAGAGGCATACAAGGAAAATATGCGAACGCTCTTGCACGAAGTTCTTCAATACACCCATATTACCGATGATGGTTACCGTGCGCTTTATGGAATCCCCACCGAATACACCTATGGGAGCACCGTTTATGATAAAGGCGGGATTGTGGTTCATACCCTCAGGAATTACCTGGGCGATGAAGTCTTCTTTGATGCCGTAAAAGCATACCTGGAGGAGTTTGCCTATAACAGCGCTTCCTCATGGGATTTACGGGATTTTATCACCACTCACACCGGCGTCGATATGACCGATTTTTTCGATGCATGGGTGTTTAGTCCGGGGTTTCCGCATTTTTCCATCGATTCGATCAATGCAACAGAGGAAGGCAATGAGTGGGAAGTGGATATATACATGAAACAAAAACTGAAGGGCAAGGATACTTATGCTCATTCCAATATAGTGGATATTACGTTTATGGATGCAAACCATGAGATGTTTACGGATACCATCATGTTTTCGGGTAAAACCGGTCATGGCATGATTACGGCACCCTTTGAGCCGGAAGTGGCTTTTTGTGACCTTCACGAAAAAATTGCCGATGCCACCACCGATAATTACAAGGTGATTTCGGAAACCGGTGAGTATACCTTTCCGGATACGTATTTTAACATGACCGTGAATGACATTACAGATTCGGCGTTTATGCGGGTAACCCATAACTGGGCGGCTCCCGATTCGCTTAAAGAAGAAGTGGAAGGCTTAATCCTGTCCGATTACCGTTACTGGGAAATCAAAGGTATTTTTCCGGAAAGTTTCAATGCCAAGGGAGAATTTTTCTACAGTAAAGGCTCTTACCTGGATGATGGCCTGCTCACCGATCCGGCGGATTCCTTGGTCATTCTTTACCGGCCCGGTGCACATGCCGACTGGCAAGCGATTCCATTTGAAAAATTCGGTCCTTACAGCATAGGCTATATTTATGTTGACAATTTACAACCCGGGCAGTATACCCTGGCGGTATGGGATGACCTTTATGTAGGATTGAATGAAACTTCATCCCTTACAGAAGATCTGATTAACATATACCCTAATCCGGCCGAAGATGAGGTCAACATTGAATCCCATTATGATGGCACTGCCATTATTGAGCTGTTCGACAGTAAAGGCCACAAGTTGATGGAAAAACGGATTGACAACGGTAAACAACAATTCCAATGGCAAACCTCCGATAAGCCTTCAGGACAATATATCCTGAGACTGAGTGATGAAAAAGGCAAGCCATTGTCGTACGAGAAATTTATTATTCAAACCCATTAACCTGACAAATCATGGTAAGCAGCTATTTACTTCCCCTCCGGCAAATGATGGAGGTTTATGCCGATCCTGACCGGGCATTGCAAATGAAAAACTACATGCAAAACAAGTTTGAATTTTATGGAGTGATGGCATCGGAGCGAAAAGCAATATTCAAGAGCTTCATTTCAAAGGCCGGTCTTCCAGCCCCCGAAAACACCGAAAATGTTATCAGGGAATTATGGGATCAACCCCAGCGTGAATATCAACTCATCGGGTGCATGTTGATGGATAAGTTGATCAACAAGGTGGAGAAGGGTTTTATCAATCAGCTTGAGTTTATGGTGATTCATAAATCCTGGTGGGACACGGTCGACACCATTGCTTCGCATCTGATAGGTACACACTTTAAACGCTTCCCGGAGATGATCGACGATTTCACCACACGCTGGATGGACTCGGGCAATATGTGGTTGCAACGGTCTGCCCTGCTGTACCAATTAAAATATAAATCCGACACCAATGAAAAATTACTTTATGATTTGATCCTTCAACTGAACGACTCCAAAGAGTTCTTCATCCGCAAGGCCATTGGCTGGGTGTTAAGGGAATATTCCAAAACCAATCCCGAGAGCGTAAAGCAATTTGTGGATGAGCATACCTTATCAGGACTAAGCCAACGGGAAGCACTAAAATGGATCAAGGCAAGAAGTAATTAACGGCTTTAATATCTTATTGTCTCGCCCAATTCACGACTCATCTTTTCTCTGCGTATTTCATATCACTTCGTTCTCTTCGCCTCTAAGTCTCCTCGTACCTAAGTCTCCTCGTCTCTGAGTCACTTCGTCAATAAACTCACTTCCCCGTCACCAGCTTGAACCCAATGCCATGCACATTGATCAATTCCACCGAAGGGTCGCTTTTCAAGTATTTGCGTAATTTGGCAATATAAACATCCATGCTGCGGGCGTTGAAATAGCTGTCGTCGTACCAGATCTCTTTTAATGCCTCACGGCGGTCGAGAACCTGGTTGGCATTCTTACATAACAAATAAAGCAATTCCGATTCCCTGGAAGTCAGCTTTTGTTCGTTACTATTATGAATGAGCAATTGCCGGTTGTGATCGAAGGTATATGATCCAATATTAAACACTTGTTTTTCGGAGTCTTCCTTGCCGGCCTTTGCTCTGCGTAGAATTGCTTTCATGCGGGCAAGTAGTTCATCCATATTGAAAGGCTTGGTGATGTAATCATCAGCACCCAAGTCAAAACCTTTCAGCTTATCTTCCTGCATTGATTTAGCCGTGAGAAACAAAATCGGCACATCTTCATTATCGGCCCTGATTTCCCCGGCCAAAGTAAAGCCATCTTTTACAGGCATCATAATATCGATGATGCAAAAGTCGAAGGGCTCTTTCCGGTATGCTTTAAAAGCCTCATCACCATTCACATAAAGACTGGTCTCATAGCCTTTGGCATTAAGATAGGTGCGTAATATAGTGCCAAGATTCTTATCATCTTCAGCCAATAGCACTTTTGTTTTCTCTTCAGGCATATGTAATATATTTACGGCTTTTGCCATTTATAAATCGATCTCAATAAACCCTGCCTCTTCTCCTCGTTAACCAAGGGCATAAAGATACTAAACCGGGTGCCTTTATTTACCTCGCTTTCCAGATTAATTCGACCTTTATGTTTTTCCACGATAAATTTAACATAACTCAACCCCAATCCAAAACCTTTTACATCATGAATATTTCCGGTAGGTATACGATACAACTTATCGAATATTTTCTTTTGATTGGCTTTACTAATCCCAACACCATTATCCTCAACGGTAATTACTATCCCTTTGGCGGTATTTTCGGTTAACACCTTGATGCGAGGCTTTTTGGGGGTGTATTTGTTGGCATTTTCGAGCAAATTGACGATCACATTCTTAAAATGCGTATGATCGGCCTGTATGATGTGATTCTCAGCTTTAAGGTCTTCCTCAATGTACCCGTCTCTAATCTGTATTTGAATACCAATGTTCTTTGCCGCCTCATGGATTACCTGGTGAACATCCACTTCTTCTATCTTAAGTTTCACCTCCCCTTTTTCAAGAACTGCCGATTGCAATATCTTTTCGGCCATACTGCCCAATCGTTTGTTTTCTTCATTAATAATGTTGATATAACTGTCGTACAATTCTGATGATTTACGGATGTCATTATCACCTAAGGCCTGGCAAGCTAACGAAATGGTTGATATGGGAGTCTTGAATTCGTGCGTCATGTTATTAACAAAATCACTTTTCATCTGCCCCAATTTCTTTTGCCTGATGATGGTGATCATGCTATAGGTAAACAAACCAATGATCACGATGATCAAAACAGCCGATACGGATAGCGCTCCGGCCATGCGGGTTAACAACACCTTTTTTTCATTGGGGAAATATATCATCAGGTAATGCGGTGACATAAATGAATTATCGGGAAACATCACATAAGGATATCCCTTTTTTCGCAGTTGATTTTCGTAGTCCCCTTGTTTTTGATAAATAAAACGGTCACCGGTGGGGTCATAAACCCCAAATTCATATTCTGCATTAATACCATTGCTCTTAAGCTCTCTTGATATCAATGAATCAAGCGCATTAAAATTAATACGGCTTTTCAATTGCCCCGGAAAGCGCGAGCGCAATAAATCGCGGAAAACATCATTAAGGATGGAAGATTGCCTTAGCATTTGCTCCATACGTTTGTCTAAAGCCGACTTCCTGTTCACCTGGTTTTTCGATGGATGAGCACTATCGCCGAAAACCGGGGGCATCATTTGTTTGTACATGATTTCACTCAATGAATCCAAAGTCTGCTCGATACGCTGGTTGTGTTGGAAAACATCGAGGCGGCGGGCCATATCGAATTTCTCCAGCTTATAAACCACCCTGGTCATGGCTTCATTTACGTTCTGCCTAAACGCACCCTCTTTTACCTTTACGGCATTATTAATCCAATATAGCTGAATGCCAACCAAGGTAATTAAAACCAAGGTAATTGTAACGATGATCGATATAATGACTTTTCTATTCATCGGGGACAAAATTAAAGTTGATAATCAAAGCAATAGCAGCTTTAACATTTTTTAACGCGCGATGTCATTCATTTATGATGATTAACTAAAATCGTTGCTGTATTTTTGCAAGCAGTTCAACATCAAAGCGCTGAGCTGAAACAGTTTTATAATGCTGCAAACAGCAGCCTTTATGTTAGATACTTTAAGGATCAAGGATTTTGGGTACCAGGTTGAGCTTAGGCTTTACCTGGTATTTTTTTGAAAGATAATTACTTTTGCAATCATTCAAAATAGTATTTTATGGATTCCATTCAAAATCTTTCAGCCTTCATCACAGCAGGGATACTGCTAAACCTCACACCTGGAGCTGACACACTCTATATCATCACCCGCAGTATTTCGCAAGGCAAAAAAGCCGGAATATTATCGGTGCTCGGAATTTCAACCGGAGGGTTGATCCACACCCTGGCCGCTGCTTTTGGATTATCGATAATATTAAGTACTTCTGCCATTGCATTTAGCCTTGTTAAATATGCCGGGGCAGGATATTTAATTTACCTGGGCATTAAAACATTAAGGCAAAAACAAGCTGAATTCACTTTTGACTTGAAATTATCCGGGGGCATCAATAACATTGCTATTTACCGGCAGGGCATGATCACCAATCTGCTCAATCCAAAGGTAGCTTTGTTTTTCCTGTCATTTCTCCCCCAATTCATCGAACCGGCTGCCACGCATAATGCCCTTCCTTTTCTTGTCCTGGGAGGCATTTTTATGACCACAGGAACTATCTGGTGCCTGATAGTAGCCGTATTCTCTTCAACTTTTACCGAGAAATTACGAAACAATCAACGCATTTCGAGAGTTCTTCAAAAGATAAGCGGTTCTATTTTTATTATTTTGGGTGCGAAAATTGCGATGGAAAAAGCAACATAAATCAAAAAAATCATTTATACAGTGTATTTTAAACATCAACTTAAAACAGGAACGATATGATCAATCTAAAGCTTGAAATCGACAAGGTCCTTGATTTTGTCAATTGGGAAGAAATTAAAGGTTTTCAATCCGAAATCGACCGTCATTACCAGGCCATTTTAAATAAAACAGGCACAGGTAATGATTTTTTAGGTTGGGTTGACCTGCCTTCACGTACAGATGAGAATTTGATCAATACCATAGAAGAAACCGCAAGAAACATTGCGGAAAATTCCGAAATACATGTAGTTATCGGGATAGGTGGCTCATACCTGGGAGCACGTGCGGTAATCGAGGCGTTGCAACATTCCTTTAGCGAGTTTCTCAAAAAGGAAGAC
>JAIPAP010000113.1 GCA_021740045.1 Bacteroidales bacterium | reverse complement strand
CTTTTCTCAGGTCAAAACCAATCGCTTCCCGGGCTCCTTCCTCTCCCGACTCATAATCAGCAAGTTCATCCTCAAGCACCGATTCGCCTTCAAAAAATTCATCATTTCCACCAATAGTGTCGGCATCAAGAGGAATGAATCGAACATCTGAAGCATCGCTGGCCTTTTCCATTGCCGGCTTTTTCGGTTCACCCTTATCCAGATACTGCTCATTGCCCGAAAGCGGTGTATAATCGGTTTCATGTACTCGCTTCGAATAGGGTTGATAAGGAGCCGGCTCCCGGGTGTCAATATCCGTATCTTCGGCAAACAAGCTCTCAAAAAACGAACTTTCCTCCTGCTCAGAGGTCGGTTGATCCTCCTGGTTGTATTCCTCGCTTTCATCCAGCTGTTCATACTGCTGACTCCTCTTTTTCTTCCCGTGAAAGAAGGAATACAACAGCCACCCGATAGCAATTAGTATGAAAAGAAAATCTTCCATCAATTTAATTAATTAGCACTTAATTATTTGTGTAAATATAATATAATTTCATTACACTGCTCCTAAATAAACTCTTTATCATTAATTTCAGCGACACTAAGAAATAAAAAATATCGATTCCAAGTTATATTTATCCTGAAGGAATGTATAATTTAAAATCCATATAAATAATATAATTGGCGATTGATGGGACATTTGAAAGATACAAAAAGCTGTAATTTCAATTACAATAATCATTCAACATGAAAGTTATTTAACAAAAGCTTATAAAATGAATTATAGCTATTCAGCGCTTGCAAGTGCTTTTGTCTTATTTGCAGTTTTTATAATTTTTATCACCGGATGCGGCAAAGAGCAAAATGTATATGAGAAAATCCCGTATGCTCCCGTTGATGTTTATATTCAGCCAAACTCCACACAATACCAGCGCTTGAATACGGTAGGCGGATGGGAATATATAAACGCCCAGGAACCAAGCAGGGGATTAATAGTATACCGTGCTTCACAAAATGAATTTAAGGCATACGAGCGCACCTGCCCGCATGATCCTGAAAAACCTGCAGCACGTGTTGAAATGGAAGAAAACTACCTTATTGCTGTGGATTCCACCTGTATGTCGCGATTCGTATTAACCGATGGCTCTCCATTCGACGGCCCATCACGGTTGCCATTAAAAGAATATCGCACCTCATTCGATGGAAACACATTACATATATACAATTAGAAAAAGTTCTTTCCTGCCCGGCTACTGATCTTATAAATATTTTTTTTAATATTGTAATTGCAAATAATCGGTCTATGTCGATATACACTTCCTTTTTAGAAAGCAAGAAAGCAAACCAAAAATTGTTCGGCGTGCTTATCGATCCCGATAAGGTAACCCATGAAGTATTGTATAAGCGTATTGAACAAGCCAATAAGGCTGGGGTTGATTACTTTCTGGTAGGTGGCAGTTTGCTTATCGATAACCGGCTTGCTAATAGCATTGAGCTTATTAAAAAGAATTCCGATATACCGGTGGTTATCTTTCCGGGCGATAATATGCAGATTAATAACCGGGCCGATGCCATTTTGCTATTATCGCTTATTTCAGGACGAAATCCCGAGATGCTCATCGGGAAACATGTGATTGCCGCACCTCACTTAAAAAACAGCTCCCTCGAGATTTTACCCACCGGCTATATGCTGATCGAAAGCGGTAATAATACCACAGCCTTATATATGAGCCATTCGTTGCCCATCCCTGCCGATAAATATGATATAGCATCCTGTACAGCCATGGCCGGCGAAATGCTGGGATTAAAGATCATTTATATGGATGCCGGTAGCGGAGCGCAAAACCCTATTTCTTCGGAGATGATCAAAGAAGTTAGCGAGAATGTAGCGGCACCGCTTATTATAGGAGGGGGTATAAGAACCCCGGAAAAAGCGGTGGAAAGCTGCAAAGCCGGAGCCGACCTGATTGTTGTGGGAAATGCCATTGAAAAAGACGATTCTTTTATCGTAAAAATGGCTGATGCTATTCATGCAGTTTAGGCCCTTATAAATTATGATTATTTTCGCCCCCATCATTCCAAATGTAATTCTTAAAAACAAAGCAAAATAATGATGAAAAGAAGCATTGTACTGGTATTTATGTCGATCGCCATGATATTGAGCGCATCGGCACAGGATGAAGAAAAGAAAAGCCTTAAGCTTGAAGATTACCTGAACCCGAAAATGTACCCCGAGTACCTGCGCAACCTGCAATGGACCGGAGATGATGAACATTTTACGTATATTGAAGATAATGCCTTAATAAGAGGCAGGGTTAATAATGAGGCCCGCGATACCATTTTAAAAACTGATCAGCTTAATACTGCCCTTAATCAGACCGGTGTTGATAGCATTAAAAGAATGCCTTCGGTTCATTGGCTCGATAACGATCGTTTTTACTTTTACAAAGACACCGCAATTATTCGGTACACCCTGGCTCAAAACCGGGCCGATGTAGTGAACCGGTTTTCAAAACAGGCAAAAAACAAAGATCTTTATGAAGACCAATTCTGGCTTGCCTTTACCCGCGATAAGGATCTATATGTAGCTATGGAAGAGGAGGAGATCCGCGTAACCAACGATGGCGGTGATGGCATTGTTAACGGTGATGAGGTTCATCGCAGGGAATTTGGCATCAGCAAAGGTACTTTCTGGTCGCCCGACGGAACCATGCTGGCTTTTTACCGCAAGGACGAATCCATGGTAACCGATTATCCGTTGGTCAACATCAACAAGCGGATTGCCGAGGTTGAGCACATTAAATACCCCATGGCCGGAATGAAAAGCCATCATGTGACAGTGGGGGTTTTTGATTTTTCCACGCGCGAAACTATTTTCCTTAAAACCGGTAAGCCACTCGATAAATACCTCACCAATGTTACCTGGGGCCCTAACAGCGAATACCTATACATTGCCGTTCTCAACCGGGACCAGGATCACATGAAGTTGAATAAATACAGCGCAGAAACAGGTGAATTGGTAAAAACCCTTTTTGAAGAAAAAGATGAGCAATATGTGGAACCTATGCACGGCCCCACTTTTTTCAACGAAAACCCCGATCATTTTATCTGGCAAAGCCGCCGCGACGGCTATAATCACCTGTATGTATACGATACCGAAGGCACCTTCATTAAACAGCTCACCCAAGGCGATTGGAAAGTGACCGATCTCACCGGACTGGATAAAAACGACCGTTTTGCCTATTTTACGGCTACCAAGGAAAGCCCTATCGAAGACCATATTTATTCCGTAAAATTACGCAACGAAAAAATCCGCAAGCTTTCATCGGCACCCGGAACACACCGAACAAAGCTTTCACCCGAAGGCGACTATCTTTTTGATATCTATAGTAATATGGATGTTACCCGTAAGTACCAGATCATTGATGAAAAAGGAAATATAGAGCAGGAACTGCTCAATAGCCGCGATCCTTTTGAGGATTATACCACCGGCGATATTTCCATTTTCACCATCCCCGATGCCGATAGCACCACCGGCTTATACTGCCGCCTGATCAAACCGTCGGATTTCGATTCCACCAAGCAATATCCGGTTTTCATTTATGTATATGGCGGACCGCACTCACAATTGGTGAGCAACACCTGGCTGGGCAGCGCCAACTTTTTTCTGATGTATATGGCCCAAAAGGGTTATCTTGTCTTTACGATGGATAACCGCGGCACCAACAACCGCGGACTGGAATTCGAGCAGATCATTCACCGCCGGCTTGGAACCATTGAAGTAGCCGATCAAATGCAAGGTGTAAAATACCTGAAAAGTTTACCTTATGTCGATACTGCACGAATTGGTGTGGATGGCTGGAGCTACGGTGGCTTTATGACCCTGTCCATGCTTACCGAGCATCCCGAGGCATTTAAGCTCGGTTGTGCCGGCGGCCCGGTAACGGATTGGAAGTATTACGAAGTAATGTACGGCGAACGCTATATGGATACCCCTGAGCAAAATCCCGAAGGATACGAAAAAGCCAGCATAATAAATAAAGTGGATCAGCTTGAAGATAATGTCCTTATCATTCATGACACCTATGACAATACGGTGATGTGGCAAAACAGCCTGAAATTCATTAAAGAATGTGTGAACCACGGCAAACAGGTTGAATATTTCGTTTACCCCGATCATGAGCATAATGTGAGAGGAAAAGACCGGGTGCATCTCTACCGGAAGATTGCGAAATTTTTTGATGAAAACCTGTAGGGGTGTAGCTTGCTGGTGAGATCTAATAAGGAAAGTTGGCAAAAAGCAGTGGGCAGTGGGCAAAGTGGTACAGCTAGACGTTTGCTTAGTGTTGCCAACTGCCTATTGCCAGCTCCAATTAGCTTATAACCGATAAGTCAGCGAGTTGAACTTGCCAACTGCACACTGCCAATTGCCAACTATAAGTAGGCTCGCAGCTCATCATTAGCGTATAACAGATAAGATGACGACTTGACCTTGCCAACTGCCAACTAAATAACAGACCGCTTCACCCGGATCTGGTCCTAAAAGTTCTCCGGCTCTTCAGCCTCCTTACTTTCATCCCATACCGGTAGCTTGTAGCTGTTGTCCGACTCAATCACTTTTCGATACCAGCTTTCGGGATAACCGGCGTTTTGGGGATAGCCTTTTGCATTTTTCACATAACCGTCGTTATATTTGGTTACCAAATGGTAGGCCAACTCCCGCCAGCGTTTGACCATATCTTCAGCCTGGGTAACGGAATAATCGTTCAAATAAGCGACCATTTTGGATTTGTCTTTCTTAGCCAGCATCAGGGCCGTATCTTCCACGGCAGGTTGATTATCTATACGAGTCAGCTCCAGTTCGTCTTGTACTTTCTGCACGTCTTTTACAATGTGTGAATATTTTACATTGGCATAATTGGAAACAAAGTTGAACACCCACCAGGCGGAGTTCATATCGAATTCCTGTAACCGACCCTTGGCAAATGACTCGGGCACATCGGTCATGCAATTATACAAGGGTGTGTAGCAGGTGAAATAGGTATCATCCAATCCGTACCAAACCACTCCGCCAATTTCATCGGGCAACCAGGAGCGGGATTGAGTAACAAATGAAAAACCGGTGTTGTAGGTAGATATGGCCCTTTCCCAGGCACATTGCTGTCCATCGACCTCCCACACCAGCGGTCGCCAGCGGTTGGGGTTTCCATAAGGACCGGCGGCTACGCCTTTGGTCATATCGTATTCGGTTCCTTCATAATGATCGCGAACAACCATCATAGCATCGCGCAGTTCCACCCTTTCATCTGGCTTGATCCACAGCGGGTAGCGCTCAGCTCCTTTTACGGCCCGGTGATAATCGGGCGAAAATTCCTGCGAAGGCGCCATTCTTCTGAAAATACTCCATACACGGGTGGCACAATAACGTAAATTGGAAGGGTTGGAAGGATCATAGGCCTCATTAAAACGGAAAGGCTCCCCGGAACCGGGATCGTAATAACCTTGCTTTACGGCAAAATCGATCACATTATCGGAATACAGGCAATTTTCGGGATCATCCAAAGGGAAGGTGCCGATGCGGGCTTTATTGGCATGAGCGCTGATGTAACCATCTGGCACCTTACGGGCCACCCATACCGGTGGTCTACCATGCGGTCCTGTCCCGATCATCTCCACGATCCAGGCTTCGTTGGGATCGCCAATGGAAAAGCTTTCACCCCCACTGGCATAGCCGTATTCCTCCACAATATCCGTCATCACCTCCACAGCCTCTCTGGCTGTTTTGGCACGTTGCAGGGTGAGTTTCATCAAGGTCCAGTAACTGATAAATCCGGTAGTATCGCGTAATTCCTCTCTTCCACCGAAAGTGGTTTCGGCAATAGCTACCTGGTGTTCGTTCATATGGTGGTAACCGAGCACCTTATACGTATGTTCGGGCTGGTTTACTTTACCCCTGATGTTGTCACCCCAACCGATCTCATAAAAATCATTGGGGCCATGGTCTTTTGCCGGAGTGATGCTCAAATGAGGGTGGAACTCCCCGTCGCAGGTATAAACAATCATTACCGAGCTATCGGCCGAAGCGCCTTTGGTAACGATAAAATTCGTGCAAGCTTTTGCCCATCCGGTAAGGAAGAGGCTCAAAACGATTGTTATCAATAGGTTCCTTATCATAGTATAGTGGCGTTAGTTATGGTGTAAACATACTAAATTATACCCAAATTAAGCGATTCTTGCTCACGATTTAGAAAATGCAAACCTCGTGGATTTGTGGATTTGTTAATTCGTTAATTTGTTAATTTGTGAAAAACTATTCCATAAGATGGATTACAAATTAACTAATTGACCAATTAACCATTTAACCATTTAACTGTTTTTCAACCCTTTGCTATTTGTTCAAATGTATTGCCCTTCTTAAGAATCATTTCACCGCCCCATCCCCCGACCCCTTCCCCGGTGCGGGGAAGGGGAGCAGGTCCCATTTATTATGATACCAATAGATAAAAGAATGGTATTTTTTCTATCTTATTTTACCTTCAACCACCTCCCTCTCCATAATACGTCCAACGGGATAAACATTCTTTTTCTCATCCCAGTATGGGGTTTGTTTGTAAAACCAATTGAGCATGTCCCATTGGCTTTGGGCGAAACCGGGGTCTTCATTTTTCTTCTGTTCAAAACGTTTGCGCAATTCGGGATTTTCTTCGAGCATTTCGCGCGCCATCTTTTCCATCACATAAGTCTCCGAATATTCTTTCTGCTCAAAAATGGCATTGAAAAAGCCCCATTGAATAAAGGAATCCTGGGCTTTAGGTTCAAGAATATGGGCAATAATGCGTGCTGTACGCTGGTTCATATCCACCACCACAGACCCGGCGGGATATTCCCTTTCCTCTGTAATGTTTTTGTATTCAAAATCCCTCACCATGTGCCGGCCTTCATAGGGCGAGTTACGCCATTTTACATCACTGAATTTATAGGATTCCACTTTAATACTTGTTGGTTCTTCCAACTTATACATCTTGACTCCATGCAACTTAAGGCGCTTAATAACTTTATTCCATTGCGGGGGTATGATGTAAGCTTGAGGCAGCTTTACTTTAACCGAAGGCACCGGTTTGCTAAATAGTGGTAACTCAAAGGTCTTTGGTTTATCCGAATACTGATACCAGGTGCCACCAGTGAGGTCGCTTTTTACTGCTTTGTATTCCACACCTTCAAAATCAACCATCATACTGTCCTGTTGACTGGTATGGTATTTTACCGCCAATGAATCTTCCCTGAAGTTGGGCAGCGCCGTATTGAGATCGGCTTGGTGATTCAATGTTTGCAGTTTTTGATAATCCCGGTTCAATATTTCAAGCGTAAAACGCAATATAGCATAGGTTGATTCCACCCGGGGTTTGTATGGTTTCAGCATATGCGTTTCGATCAGCAGCCCGGGTCGGTTTTGAATGGCCGTGTACCCCTGTGAAATCATCGGTGGTGAAACCCGTTGTATGAGTCCACTCCGGGGATCATGCCAACTCCGAAAACTCACATAGGGAAAAATGGGGAACCCGATTTCTTCCATTTTCTTTTCAACAGGTTTGATGTACGATTCCTTTTGCCATTCGGTGAGGCCGGGATCCATATTACCCATGGTTTCCATGGCATAGGTGAGCACATACTGGTAATCGGCGCCATCGGTGGTGTGTGTATCCGCAAAGAAATCGGGGAGCCAGCGGTTGAACATCATTAGCCAATGCTGCATCTCGGGGGCATCGGCTTTTACATAATCACGGTTTAGATTAAGGTTTTGCGCCGTAGTGCGCCAGCCCATTTCCTCCGGACCGTTCTGGTTGATGCGGTTGTACTTCCCAAAACGCTCATGCCCATCTACATTAAAAATGGGAATGAACAGGATGGAGACGTTTTCGAGCAGATCAGGATATTGTTCATGAATAACCATGTCGCGGATCAACATCATGCCGGCATCTTTACCTTCCGATTCTCCCGGATGGATGCCTGCCTGTATTAAAAATACAGCTCGTCCGCTGGCCTTAATGGTTTCAGGATCGGAAAATCCGTCCTTATCCACGATCATCAACGGAAGATCACGCCCCTGTGGACTTTTACCAAATGTGGTATAATGGATCTTACCCGAAGCCCCGGCAAGTCTCTGGCAGTATTCAATAGTTTCAGCATAGGGTGGTGTTTCCTTAAAGCCGGATCTTTCATAATGCGTCATCCAATCCTTTTCCTGTGCAAAGGCAATATTGCTTAGCAAAAACAACAGTATCAGTAGTTTTTTCATCATCATAAATTCTACAGGTAATGCAGGGCAAAAATAGGGATAAATCCCGGAAATTCTCTAAAGCATATCTGGGAGAAGATATGTACGTAGTTCTGCTAAATTGCTTAGCAATGGTTAATTTGTTGATTCGTTATTTCGTTAATTCGTTAATTACCTGTATTCGGAACACTGGTGTCCGGTAAACATCAAGGATATTCCCTGCCCTCGCCTGAGGCGAGGCAGACAGGCTCGTTACGCTCAATATGACAATACATTGGAAAAGTTTCAGACTTTCAGCCTACCCATAACAAGTTTTTGCTGGATGCTGATTGTGAAGTTATTATTAATTGCCACCCATTTATTCCGGCAGGCCAAAATTCCTTAACCGTTTCTCGAAAGTCGATCATAGGGCATTTCAATCGTGTAAAACGACATGATCATTTACAATGATAATGCATTCCTGTTAGTTAAGCTATGCGAATCCCGAAGGGATTCAACGGTATTAACCACAGGCGATAGCCTGTGGCTTGATAAGCGGCTGGAATAGCAACTCCAAAGGAGTTGAACTATTTTGAAAAAGGTCCGAAATTAGCAAGGTACTACAAAGTTTTACCCCTTTGGGGTAAAGGCATCTATGAGGCTCATTACCCCAGGCTCCCGCTTGGGGTTAATATTGTTTATCGCCTTCGGCGATGGTGGTAGGTGGAAAAGGCATTACTGCTATACCATTTATGGTAATCGGTGTAAGCTTTTCACCTCATCCGCAAGCTGGCGGATAAGTAAAGCGATTTTTTCCCGATCAGTCGGGATTCAAATCGCTCATCTTAGGTTTTATTCGGAATTTTATGTTACTAGCTAAACACAACTAGAAATAGTATTATTAGGAGCAAGGGTAGGGTTAGTAGCCATATTTTACCTCTGGATATATTTAACGACAGTTTACTTCTATAAAGCCAAATTGCTCCTAAAACACTCCAAAATGATTGAATTATCAACGTACCAATTAGAATGTTTTTTGGATCAATGCGTGTATTGTTAAAAATACTTATTCCTGAATATACAATAAACAAGGATAAAGCTGTATAAGCAACAGCATCTGACAATGAATAGTGCTTTGCTATTTTCAGGTCTTTTGTATATTTCAACAATACAGTTAGTATAACATAAACCGCGATATTTAGGCCAAGCAATATTAATGAAGATATTCCAATAACTTGATTAATCATAAGAGAAAAAATATAATTGATCCTCTATAAAATTAATATTTAATGAAGACGCTGTCAACCATCATAGACGATTTTAACATTTTAATGGCTAATATGATATATGTCGATAAAAAATGTTTTTATACTGCTGTATATAGGTTTGCTGCACAGATCACACCTTCAACTCCTCCCCTTCCGACTTGGCGATGATAACAGCACCGTTGCTGTCGCTCCAAACATTGGTAGCCGTACGGAACATATCCAGGATACGGTCAACGGCAAGGATCAGGCCCACACCTTCAAGAGGTAAACCTACTGCCGTAAGAATGATGGTGATCATCACCAAACCCGCCATAGGAATACCCGCAGCGCCAATGGAAGCCAGCAAGGCGGTAACAACTACAATGATCTGTTGGCCGATATCCAGGCCATACCCATAAGCCTGGGCAATGAACATAACCGCCACACATTCATAAAGCGCGGTACCGTCCATATTAATAGTAGCTCCCAGTGGCAGGGTAAAGCTGGAGATCTTATTGTTTACTCCCGAGCGGTTTTCTACGGCATCCATCGTTAACGGCAAGGTAGCACTTGATGAGGAAGTGGAAAAGGCCGTAAGCAAAGGGGTTTTCATATTATGGAAATGTTTCCAGGGATTCACCTTTCCAATAAAGCGTGTGATCATAGGCAAGGTAACAAAGGCATGAATAAACAAAGCCATGATCACCACTGCCATATACAACCCAAGGCTTTGCATCAGGGCAATCAGGTCATCCTGTTCAGCGACTTTAGCGGCTACCAATCCGAAAATTCCCAGCGGAGTGAACTTGATGATGAACATGGTTACTTTCATCATTACTTCAAAAACGGCATTAAACGCATCGGTGAGGATGGTGTTGGAGCGCTTGTCTACGCGCGTGATGAAAAATCCAAACAGGATGGCAAAAAAGATCACCGAAAGCATTTGAGAATTATCGGAAAACACCTCAAAAATATTCTGCGGGATGATCTTGATCAGGGTATCGCCCAATGAATCGGCACCTACATCCAATTCCACCTTTTTTCCTAAATCGAGGTTGGCACCCACGCCGGGTTCAAAGATGTTAACCAGGATGAGGCCTGTGAAGATAGCGAAAAAGCTGGTCATCACGTAATAAAGAATGGTCTTTAGTCCTAGTCTTCCCAGGTTTTTGGCATTGCCGATGTTGGTCACCCCTGAAATGATGGAGCTCAAAATAAGCGGAATGATCACCATTTTAAGGGCACGCAGAAAGATATCGCCCATCCAGGAAATGTATTCCACATAGTCTTTCAGGTATATTCCGAAAAGCACCGCCAGGACAAGGGCGATGAGTATTTGCCAGTGTAACGCTATCTTCTTCATCAATACTCGTTTTAAACGGCCAAATTAGGAAAAAATGGGGAATTGGTTTTGATTCCTACAAAAGTTCAGGGCCTTAAAACAAGTATTTTATAAAATCGTTTTCTATATTTGTAGAAAGGAAAATATCATGAAATACCTCATCTTAACACACTAAACCATGAAACAACTACTAACACTCAGTTTTGCATTCATTTGCATGCTCGCGCTCAAAGCCCAACACACTAACATTTTAATAACCGATCAATGGTCTCCCGAGGAACCCAGCATCATCCTCAACCCCAAGAACCCCGATATCATGGTGGGCGGCTGCAACATCTACCAGTATTTTTACTCGACTGATGGCGGTTACACCTGGGAAAACGGGCAAATGACCTCTCCATATGGTGTTTGGGGTGATCCCTGCCTGATCGTGGACACGACAGGTCATTATTACTTTTTCCATTTGTCGAATCCCCAAAATGGTAGCTGGATCGACCGGATCGTGGCCCAAAAATCTACCGATCACGGACAAACCTGGACATCAGGGAACTATATGGGATTAAATGGCTCTAAGGCCCAGGATAAGGAGTGGGCTGCCGTGGACTGGAGCAACAACAACATTTACGTCACCTGGACGCAGTTCGACGAATACGGCAGCAGCGATCCGCAGGACAGCACCATTATTCGTTTCTCAAAATCGACCGATGCCGGGGCAAGTTGGAGCGAAGCCATGCGCATCAACGAAGTAGCCGGAAACTGTATCGATAGCGATAATACAGTTGAAGGAGCTGTCCCTGCGGTAGGCCCCGAGGGGCAGATCTATGTGGCCTGGGCAGGACCGGCCGGCCTTGTATTCGATAAATCCTATGATGAGGGCGAAACCTGGCTGGACGAAGATATTTTTATCGATGAGTTTCCCGGAGGATGGGATCTTGACGTACCCGGCATTAGCCGTTGCAACGGTCTTCCGGTAACCTCTTGCGATACCAGTGGCGGTCCGCATAATGGAACCATTTACGTCAACTGGACTGACCAACGCCACGGCGAAGACGATACCGATGTATGGCTGGCCAAATCGACCGACGAAGGCGAAACTTGGACCGACCCCATAAGGGTTAACGACGATCCTCCCGGAAAGCATCAGTTTTTCACCTGGATGACCGTGGATCAAGCTACCGGCTATCTGTATTTCGTGTTTTATGATCGGCGCAATTATGATGATAAGGCAACCGATGTTTACATGGCCATGTCGAAGGACGGTGGAGAAACCTTCACCAATTTCAAAATAAGTGAAAGTCCGTTTGTACCCAATTCAGGAGTTTTCTTTGGCGATTACACCAATATTACCGCTTATGATGATGTAATCCGGCCTATTTGGGCAAGGTTGGACGGCTTTCAGCTCACCGTGTACACAGCTATCGTCGATCCCAATATTGTCGGGATAGAAAAACCTGAAGAGGACATGCCCTTCGCCCTGGGACAAAATTATCCCAACCCCTTTAGCGATGAAACCTATATTTCATTCAAGCTGCATGAACCATCACGAATCACTCTGAAAATAAACGACATGTATGGACGGGAAGTGAAAACACTTATTAATAATGAGAAACGATCATTCGGAAAATACGTGGAAACCTTTAATCCAAAGCAACATGGCATTGAAACCGGTGTTTATTATTATTCTCTAACCTCGAGGGAACATAACCTGAAAAAGAAAATG
>JAIPAP010000112.1 GCA_021740045.1 Bacteroidales bacterium | reverse complement strand
GGATACGATGCCGAAGCCACCGTTTCGCCCAAAGGCGATAAGATCGTTTTTACCTCCCTGCGTAGCGGCGACCTGGAACTGTATACCATGGACATTGACGGCTCCAATGTTAAACAGATCACTCATGAACTGGGCTACGATGGTGGCGCCTTCTTCTCCCCCGACGGCAGCAAGCTGGTATGGCGTTCCTCACGCCCCAAAACCGAAGCGGAGAAAAAGGAATACAAAAAGCTGCTCAAGCAGGGCCTGGTCACACCCACCGAAATGGAGATCTATGTAGCCAATGCCGATGGTAGCAACATCCGCAAAGTAACCGACCTGGGAAAAGCCAACTGGGCTCCATTTTTCCATCCCTCAGGAGAGAAAATTCTATTCTCTTCGAATCACCATAGTCAACGGGGATTCAAATTCAATCTTTTTATGATTGATATTGACGGTAGCAACCTCCGGCAAATCACCCACGACAACGTCTTCGATGCCTTTCCGGTGTTTTCATACGGAGGCAATAAATTGGTTTTCTCCTCCAATCGCAACAGTGAAGGCCATGATACCAATTTATTTTTGGCTGAGTGGAAAACAGAGTAAATAGTGCCTGTCTATAAAGTCTCGATTTTGTCATATTCCTCCCCGCAACCCCTTAATCCCCTAAAGGGGAACAACCTCACAATCAGCCGCTTAAACGGTCTTCTTGCCTCAGGCAAGAGAGTTAGAGGGGCGAAGTTCGAGAGGAAGTTTGTAGACAGAATCTAAATAATCAGTATAACTTTTTGGGCAGATCCATGAATATACTTGTTGAACTGAGTTCTGCGTCCTAAAACACCCGGTTTTAGATCACCTTTTCATCAAGCTTGCGGCCGTATTCATGAGCCTTGCGCTTTTTCCAATCGCCTTTATGATAAACATAACTTGCGATGAGCGGGAGTACCGAGGTTGCTTCGGCATATACCATTTGTTCATAAACCGTATCAACCTTACCCCATGAAGCAGCTTCTTTGAGGGTGGAGCTGGAGCAGGCACCATCACGCGCATCGGCTACGGTGATCTGGACGGCGTATTTGTGCATGGGAACATCCTTGCCCAGGATTTCGGCGCAAATCACGGTATCCTGGATAAAATTCTTGGGAACACCGCCACCGACCATAAAAATGCCGGTGGTTTCGGCTGCCATCTTCACCTTGGTAAGTTCCAAAAAGTCTTTCACGGAATCAATGGAAACATGTTTTTCGGGATTATCCCACTGGTGCTTTACCAAACCAAATCCTGCACTGCTGTCGCTGAATGCCGGGCAGAAAATCGGCACACCTTTTTCGTAGCAGGTTTGTATAAGTGAGTTGTTTTTCGTGGCATGTTTTGTAAGATACCGTCCCATTTCACGGATAAACTCCCTTGAGGAATAAGGGCGCGGTTCCAAGGTATTGGCTATTTCATTCACCGTCATATCGCACACCTGAAGCTCCTCCTCATCGATATAGGTATCATAAATGCGGTCGATGTATAGCTCACGGAGTTCTTTGTCATTAGCATAGGGAGAGCCTTTGTAATGGTTGAATCCTAATGCTTCCAGAAAATCCATATCGACAATTGATGCACCGGTGGCCACGATGGCATCCACCATGTTATGCTTCACCATGTCGACATACACCTGCATGCATCCTCCGGCACTTGTCGAACCGGCCAGCGTGAGGAAGTTGGAACATTCCGTATCGTTGATCATACGGTTAAAAACATCGGTGGCCACGGCGGTATCGCGCGAGGTGAAGGCCATATCGCGCATGGAGTCGATAATGGGTGTTGAATCAAATGCCTTGATGTCGATATGTTTAACGGTATCTTTTAAAACATCGGTTTTTTTCATGTTCATATTCCTTTCTTCGTTTGCTATTTTACTTCGTTTAAAAATCGGTGCGTCAAAATTTGATAGATAAGCTTAGCCGCCATAAAATCAGGAGCTTTATTGATCTCGTTGGGGCAAAGCTCCACCACATCAAATCCCACCAGGTTGCATTCTTCATTTACCCTCCTGATCAGGTTCATTACCTCATACCAAAACATGCCACCCGGTTCAGGTGTTCCGGTATTGGGCATAATGGATGGATCGAAGGCATCCAGGTCGAGTGTAATATAAACGTTTTCGGTCAGCTTGTCAATGGCCTGTTCCATCCAGCCGGGATTCGTATGGCGTTCGTGGGCATAAAAAATGCGATCGCGCTCCACATACTGTTTTTCCTCCGCATCCATACTGCGGATACCCACCTGCACAATGGGACCCAATTCCTGAGCCCTTGCCATTACACAGGCATGGTTATATTTGGAGCCTTCATATTCGCGGCGCAGATCGGAGTGGGCATCGATCTGTAAAATGGTCAAATCGTTAAAGTACTCAAAATGCGCTTTGATGGTACCATTGCTTACCGAATGTTCGCCTCCTATCACCACGGTGAATTTATCCTTTTCCAGGTAATCGAGGGTTCTTTTATAAACCGCATCCACCATTGCTTTTGGCGATGAGTCCTCATCTACCGGCCGGGCAGTATGTATTCCTATCTTGTAAATTTCACTGTCGGTTTCTATATCGTATAGCTCCATATTCATAGATGCTTTGATCAGGGCATGCGGTCCATGATCGGCTCCTTTCATCCAGGTGCTGGTCTTATCATAAGGTACCGGCAGTATAACAACTTTGGAATTTTCCGGGCTGGAATATTCTCGTGGGAGATCGCCAAAATTCATAGTTACTGTTTTTTTGTTAATATCCAAGTGTTTTCAACATAGATTTATAACTCTGCTCTTTACCAAAAAGTTTAGTGGTGTAATCACCGTTTTCATCACGATCGATAATAATGTGCTTGGGAGCGGGAATTAGGCAATGCTGTATACCTCCATACCCTCCAATGGATTCCTGGTAGGCCCCGGTATGGAAAAATCCGATGTATTGCGTGTTTCTTTCCCTTATTTTCGGGAGAAAGATGGCATTGGAATGAGCCTCGGAATTGTAGTAATCCTGGCTGTCGCAAGTGAGTCCTCCCAGGAAAACCCGCTCGTATTCCGATTCCCAGTTATTAACCGGTAAGAGAATAAACCGTTGGTTGGTGGCCCAGGTATCCGGTAAAGTGGTCATAAACGAGCTGTCGATCATATCCCAATGCTCCCGGTCGTTTTGCTTTTTCTGATCGATAATGGAATAAAGAACGGCTCCACTTTCACCCACGGTGAACGATCCGAACTCGGTAAAGATATTCGGCTCGGGCACTCCGTTTTGTTCACATATATATTTTACTTGCGAAATGATCTCCTCGGCCATATATTCATAATCGTATTCAAAGTTGAGGGAATTCTTCACCGGGAAGCCTCCGCCTATGTTCAGGCTGTCAACCTCAGGAGCCACCTTTTTTAGCTCGGCATAAACATTCAGGCATTTATGCAGTTCGTTCCAATAATAAGCATTATCCCTGATGCCTGTATTGATGAAGAAATGAAGCATCTTAAGCTTGAATTTGGAATTGGGTTTAATATGGTTGTTAAAGTAATCGACAATATCGTTATAGCGAATGCCCAAACGGGATGTGTAAAATTCGAATTGTGGCTCTTCCTCGGCCGCAATACGAATGCCTAACAAGCATTCTTCTTTTACATGCGCGGATAGTTCCTCCAATTCATATTTATTATCAAGCACGGGTATTGTGTTATGAAAACCATTGTTGATAAGCCGAACCATATTCTCAATGTACTGTGCCCGCTTAAAACCATTACAAACAATGTAATTGTCTTTGGAGATCAGACCACGCTCGGTAAGACTTTCCACGATATTGATATCGAAGGCCGAGGAAGTTTCAATATGAATATCGTTTTTGAGAGCCTCCTCTAATACAAAAGAAAAATGAGAGCTTTTAGTACAATAGCAATAATGGTATTCGCCTGTGTAATCGGCTTTTGCCATAGCAACATTAAACATCCGCTTGCCCCTCTGTATCTGGTTGCTGATACTTGGCAGATAGGTGATCTTTAAAGGAGTTCCGTATTGCTTAATGATATCCATTAACGGTATATCATTAAAATACAACTGGCCTTCCTCCACACGGAATTCATCCTGCGGAAAATAAAAAGTCTGATCGATGAGATCGAGGTATTTATTTCTCATTTTGTATGCTTTGTTTTCTGTATTCTTACTATTTGTAAAAGCTGTGAATTGACTACGCAAACATAGTGCAATTATTTCACATTCATTATAAAAAAGTAACCCAACTATGATAGATATACTTTTATAATGTTATCCGAATGTATCGGATTGGATTAAAATAATGCCCATTATTGAGTATTTATTAAAGGAGTGTTAAGTGATCGATGTAATCTGCTTACTCGTATCTTACGGTGTCCACAGGATTGGTATTGGCGGCTTTAATGGATTGAAAGCTTACGGTAATAATGGCAATCCCCAAACCGATCAATCCGGAAAGTAGAAATACATCCACATTTATCCGGATATGATAGGCGAAATCCTGTAACCAGTTTTTCATAAAAACATAGGTTAACGGCCAGGCAATAAGTGTGGCAATCAATACCCATTTCAACATATTGCGTGTAATACGGAAAGCAATCTCTTCAGGCGTTCCGCCCATTACTTTACGAATCCCGATTTCTTTGGTACGTTGCTCCACGGTGAATGAGGAAAGGGCAAATAGCCCCAGCACAGAAATGGCTATAGCCAGTATGGCTCCTGATAAGGCCAATGTACTGCTTTGTTCCTGCTCGCGGTATTGCTGCGCAAAACGCTGATTGAGATAATAATAGTCGGGGACATAATAGGGATCGAGTTCCTGGAACTTGGCTTTCAGATAATTCAAAGCATCTCCTGTATTGGTGGCATTAAAACGAATGGTATAAAAGTTAAAGCCACTATACCGCATATCAAGGACCAAGGGTTCGATTTTGTGTTTCAATGATTTGTAATGATAATCCTTAATGATCCCAATCACCTCAAACTGATCATCCCAAACATTGATCTTTTTGCCCAATACCAATTCACCTCCAAGTTTTTTAGCCAGGCTTTCATTGATCAGTGCGCTGTTTTCCTGATCTTTTTGAGAGTCCTTGTGAAAATCCCTTCCTTTAATGATATTATATCCCATGGTTTTCACATAACCGGGGCGTACCACATTTTCATGGACCATGAACGATTGATCGGTTCGCGAACCCTGAAGCTGGGTGGTTTGGATGTTATAGGTAGTTCCGGGCAAGCTGTGGGAGCCCGATACAGATTCAATATTAGGGTTGCCAAGCAACTCAGCCTGCACGGTTTTAAAGTTATCCCTCAGTTCATCGGATAGGTTTTGGAACACAACCACCTGTTCATCATCAAAGCCCAGCTCTTTATTCTTCATGAAATTAAGCTGTTTATAGATCACCAATACCGAGGCAATAAGAAATACAGCGACGGTAAACTGAAAAATAACAAGCGCTTTACGGAAAAGCCGAGCCTGAGTCTGATTGGCCCCAATTCCTTTTAGCACCTTTGAAGGACGGAAACGGGAAAGGAAAAATGCCGGATAAATGCCGGATAATAACCCCACAAACAAGCCGAAAAGAATGAATACGGCAAATAAGTACCCGTCATGACGGATACTTAATGTGATGTTACGCTCTATAATGTTGTTGAACGAGGGAAGGAGCAACTCCACAATACCAATCGCAAGAACCACTGCAATTAATGCGATCATCATCGACTCGGCTAAAAACTGCCGGATCACATCCGCCCGGGTGGCGCCACATACCTTTCGCATACCGATTTCGCGCGAACGTTTCTCGGAGCGGGCTGTCACCAAGTTCACAAAATTGATCATGGCAATAAGCACAATAAAGAATGCCAGGAACCCGAACACATAAACATGGCGTATATCACTGTTGGCGCTAAGTTCATATTCACCGTTTGAATATAAATGTACCCTTTCGATGGGTTGGGCATAAGAGTCAACTTCAAGCCTTTCGCCGAATTGTTCCTCATACTGAACATCTGCAACTTTATCCAAACGCGGATCGAACTCCTTCTTTTGAATAGGATGTTTCAATCTGAAGTAGGTTACAAACCCCATCCCATTCCTGTTAAGTGCTCGCTGAACATCGAGGGTAGTGAATGATCCTAACACATCGAACTGAATATGTGAGTTTGCCGGTACATTTTCCATTACCCCGGTAATGGTAACCGAATGGCCATTTAGCTTAATTGTTTTATTCAATACATCGGTAGTCCCAAAGAAATTTTCAGCTACATCGCGGGCCAAAACAAGTGAGTTGGGCTTCTTGAGGGCCTCATCGGGGTTACCTTTTATTAAGGGAAAGGTTAGAATTTTCAGGAAGCTGGAATCTACATAATAAATTTCCTTGGTAAACAACTGATCGTCCACCCTGATCTTTTCGTTATCAAGTGGCCTGACGCGGGCAATGTGCTCTATGCCGGGTATTTGTTCCGTTAAAAGAGGGGCAACATAACCTGAGGAGGCCGGGGCATTGGTTTTTGAACCATCGGGCATAGTAACCTCACTCCAAATGCGGTAAACCTTTTCCGACTCATGATGAAATTTATCATAACTCAGTTCATACTTTATGTAAAGTATGATCAATATGGCTGCCGCCAACCCAATGGCTAATCCAAATACATTAATGGTTGAATGAAGCTTGTTTCGAATAAAGTTTCTGTACGCTATCTTCAGGTAGTTCCTAAGCATAATGTATTGTTTTTGTTTTCCTGGCTATTCGTTTCAGAATATAAGGGTGGTAGCATTTAATGACCCATTACCTTATATACTTATCAACTTTATATATACTATATACCTCATCATTTACAGTCTATTCATACCTAATGGAATCGGCCGGGTTGGTCAAGGCGGCACGATATGACTGAAAGCTTACCGTAATTAAGGCTACCATCACTGATATCACGGCTGCTCCAATAAACACCCACCATTGTATCCCGATGCGA
Source organism: Bacteroidales bacterium (assembly GCA_021740045.1). GTDB lineage: Bacteria > Bacteroidota > Bacteroidia > Bacteroidales > JAIPAP01 > JAIPAP01. Next base: position 5,589 of record JAIPAP010000112.1, on the reverse strand, counting down.
TAGGCGAAACTGCTTAGCCAATCATCCAATAAAATATAAGCCACCGGCCAGGCTATTATATTGGCCAACAGTACCCAACGGGTGAATTGCCGTGTCATCATGGTTAAAATGCTGTCAACACTCGCTCCAAACACTTTCCTTATGCCGATCTCCTTAGTCTTTTGCTGGGCGGTAAAAGCAGCCAACCCATACAAGCCTAGCGAGGCAATAAATATGGCAAGAATGGTAAAAATGATCAGGATGGTTTTAAGCCTGCTTTCAGCGGCATATTGCCGGTCGATGGCATTGGAGGCAAACTCATAATTGAATTGTATGCCCCCAAAGTGCTCCTTCCACTTTTTACGAATGACATTGAGCGCTTCCTGATGCTGTCCTTCTTCGGTCCGAACCGATATTCGGTATCTTCCTGCCTCGCGCATAAACAAGGAAAGTGGTTCGATAGGATGACTCAAGGGCATGAAATGAAAATCTTTTACGACTCCAATGATCTTTCCCGGTACATCTGTTTCTACATGTCCCATATGATATCGCTTACCAATGGCATCTTCAGGATTGGTAATGTTGAGTTTTTTAAGTGCCGTTTCATTAATGATAAAGCGGTGCATGAAATCGCCTTCTCTTTCTTCGTCGAGGTTTCTACCGGCAATCAATTCCATGCCGTACGTATCCAAATAGTTTCCATCAATATTGATGAATTTGCAAAGGAAGACATCTTCACTTAATTCGGTTTCAAAGCCGGTGTCGCTAAATCCCCCACCAATAGGGGCATTACTCGAGCTGGATACCCTTTCAATAGCCGAATGATTTTCCAACTCGCTCCGGTATGCCTCAAAATGATTGCGCACCCGTTCATTTTCGACAGGAATGGTAATAATGTTTTCTTTATCCCATCCCAAGGGTTTGTTCTGAAGATAACTCAGTTGAAGATAGGAAGTAATTGTGCCAATGATCAATGCGATGGAAAAAATGAATTGAGCCATCACCAACACCTGCCTGAAATTGAACTTTCCGGGAAGCTTATCAACCGTCCCCTTTAATACTTTTATGGGTTTGTATGACGACAAATAAAAAGCGGGATATAATCCGGCTAAAACACCGGTGAGGATCAGGATAATGGCCACAGCCATTACCAGTGCCGGTTCGGTTAGCATGCCAAGGTGTAGTTCTTTATTGATAAAGTTATTGTAGTGGGGTAAGGTAATTTCTACAATAATCAGCGCTATTATAAAGGCGATTAAAGTAATAATAATGGATTCACCTAAAAACTGAGCCACTAGTTGCTTTTTCCGGGCGCCAAGGGTTTTTCTTACACCAACCTCCAGTGATCGCCTTCCAGCCATTGCTGTTGAAAGGTTCATAAAGTTAAAGGCCGCTATCAACAGGATGAGTATTGATACTCCGGTAAATATGTAAACCGAGGTTTTGCTTCCCTGGGCTTCTATTTCCCATTGTGAAGTGGGGTTGAGATGAATATCCGTAAGCGGTTTCATCTTCATGGTGATCACATCATTAATATCCCTGCCTTTTAAAAACCGCTGATAATCTTCGGCAAGATATCTTTTCTGGAAATCGGTAAACTGGGTCTCCAGTTTTTTAACATCTGTTCCTTCTTTTACCAGCACATAAGTATATAAATAATTGCTGAGCCAATTGGAAAATTGTTCCCGGCGCAATGGTTCAAGCGTTGAAAATGAGGCTACAACATCGAAATGAACATGCGAGTTGTTGGGTATTTCCTTGAAAATACCGGTAACGGTGAAGGTTCTTTTCTCGCCATCCAATTCAATTTCAAGCGGCTTATTCATCGGGTTTTGGTCTCCAAAATATACTCCGGCCGCATGTTGGGTAAGTACAACGCTGTTGGGTTTTTTGAGGGCTGTTTCGGCGTTGCCATGTTTTAATGGAAATGTAAAGACATCGAAAAGACCCTCATCGGAAAAAAACACTTTCTCCTGGTGAGCCACATTGCGATTATCATTAACCGAAAGCGTCATGCGGTAAAAACGTACATGCTCTTCAATTTGCGGGTAATCCTGTTTTAAAGTAGGACCATATTGTGCACCTGTAGCCGGGGCATCAAAAAACTGACCTTGATAATACCCCTCGCGCTGCACACGGTATATTCTGTCTGAATTATCATGAAACTGATCATAGGTTAATTCATCGAACACCCATAGGGCAATTAGGATCGATGCTGCAATTCCCACAGCAAGGCCTGCAATATTTATAAGGGAGAATGATTTTCTTCTGATCAGGTTCCGGAATAATACTTTCAGATAGTTAAGAAACATAATGGTCTCGTGTTTTATATATATTGGTGTAGATATTGCTTGAAATTAACAGGTTTACCGGGATTGGATTAGTAAGGCAGGGCGCTTTTTCTGAAAACAGAAAAAATAGGGGCAGTAGAGCCGCCCCTATTAACCCAAATAAACAATAAAACCAATTACTAACCAAAAGTAATAGAGGAATGAAACTCACTGCCCACAATGTTTGTAGACTTGAGGTAACCACAACTTCATACGTCCATTTTTTATTGTTGTTAAGCAGTGTCATCATTCGAATTTTTAAATAATCTAAACAAATAAAAGCCTAAATAGCAGGGATGACCTCGTTTTTGTTGGCCACCCCTGATGACTTTATATGGATTAAACGGGTATTTTAGCGGCATTTGCCGGCTTAACATTTTCATTAATGATCTGGCCGTCGAACAGGCGAACGATACGCTGGCTGTATTCGGCGTCGTGTTGTGAGTGTGTCACCATAATAATAGTGGTGCCGCTATTCTGGTTCAGATCTTCCAAAAGGTTCATCACTTCTTCACCGTGAGCTGAGTCGAGGTTACCGGTAGGCTCATCGGCAAGGATCAGTTTGGGGTTTGCCACAACTGCCCTGGCCACGGCTACACGCTGTTGCTGACCGCCGGAAAGCTGCAAGGGGAAGTGTTTTTTCCGATGAATGATCTGCATTTGTTCCAGGGCTGCTTCCACCTTTTTCTTCCGTTCCTTGGCGCTCATACCGATATAGATGAGCGGGAGTTCTACATTCTCATATACGTTGAGCTCATCGATGAGGTTAAAATTCTGGAATACAAAGCCAATGTTGTTTTTACGAAGCTTAGCGCGTTGTTTTTCGGTATAGCCTGCAACCTCGTGACCGGCAAAGTGATATTGCCCGCCGGAAGGATTATCGAGCAACCCGAGGATGTTGAGGAGCGTTGATTTGCCGCATCCCGAAGGACCCATAACGGCTATAAATTCGCCTTCTTTAACTTCAAATGAAACTTCATTTAGGGCAGTGGTTTCCACTTCATCGGTCCTGAATACTTTTGTTAGGTCTACTGTCTTGATCATGGTTTTTGATTTTTTATGTTAACCAAATTGTTTGCTTTATGAATGGGCTGAGGGATACTCCCCCAGCCCGAATTTATTATTTTTTATCTGAAAACCAGCTTATCTTTATCACCAAAGGTATCGTAGGAAGATACGATTACTTTTTCGCCAGGCTGCAGGCCGTTCATCACCTCGTAATAGTTGGTGTTTTGACGTCCGATGCGAATACTGCGCTTGATGGCATAATTACCCTCGCTGTTTACTACATATATCCAGTTGCCTCCGGTTTCCTGGAAGAAGCCTCCGCGGCGCACAATAGTGGCATCAGTGGCTGAGCTAAATTTCAATCGCAGTTGTACGGTCTGTCCGCGCTTAATGTTATTGGGGTAATCATCCTTAAAGTAAAGGTCCACCTGGAAAGAACCATTGGTAACATCAGTATAGATCTTTTTGATCTCGAGCTGATAGGTTGTTCCAGAAAAATCAAACTCGGCATCCTGTCCGATGGAAACCCGCGAGATATAACGTTCATCGATGTTGGCCCGCAGCTTAAAACCGTCTTTCATATCCATTTGACCGAGGTGCTCACCGGCCTGCTTGGTTTCGCCTATTTCGGCATCGAAAGAAGTAAGCTGACCTTTGGCCGGCGCCTTTACCAAAAGATTTTCCAGGTTTTTACGGAGTAGGGATAAATTATCCCGCATACGGTTAATGGAATTCTGTATTTGCCTGTGCTGCTCAGTGCTCGAAATGGAATCGAGACGCTTTAGTTCGAGCGCTATTTTCTTTTGCTTTATGTTGTATTCAAAATCGCGTTTTGCATCCTCAAATTCCTTGGGTGAGATGGCGCCTTCATCAAAAAGCTGCTTGCTCCGTTCGAATTCTCGCTTGGCTTTATCGATCTGATAGTTTAAATTGACAATTTCCTGCTGCCGGTAGAATTTATTCTGCTCCAGCGATATTTTACTGTTTTGTAGGTTGTTCAATGCATCGTACATGCGGGTCTCCTGGTCCATGTAATTAAGCTCCATCTGGGCATTTTTCAGTTTTAAAATCGAATCGCCTTTATGAAGCATAGCGCCGTCTTCAACATATACGGCTTCTACTATTCCGCCCTGCACCGCATCGATGTAAACGGTATTTTTAGGGTAAACCACACCATCAACAGGGATAAACTCCTGGAATTTATCTTTTTTTACTGTAGCTATAGTGATTTGATCTTTATTCACATAAAGTTTGGATTGATTATCGCGGAAAAATATCAGGTAGATGATAAATATTCCAAAGGCACTGATACCGGCTATGGTAAGTATCTTTTTAATGGTCCATTTCTTTTTTTCTATTATCCTGTCCATGGTATTGCGCTTTTGCTTTGTTATTATTCTTGGAGCGAATTAACGAAATTTGTGCCATGAATTGTAATAAAGTGATATACAATAACTTGAAAAGCATTATTGAAAAATGACATGAAGTATCTGTACGCTTACGATCACCGGCTTGTACATGTGCGAACAGGATATAAGTGGTGGGTATTGAGCGTTTAAATGTTCAGCGGATCATTTCCTCATGTCTCTGTTTCGGCTTTATAATCCAAGCCATTAATGCTGGAGCAGGAGATATTATTTTTGAGAAAACCGGTTTATGTTTCATAATTATAGATCAAGCATGCTAAAATTTAATAAAAACGATTCCTAAACAAGAAAATCAGCCCGAATTGCGGTAGATTAAGCTATGCACTCTTTACCAAATCAGCGCTCACCTCATTCTTGTTGATAATGCCGTTTTCAAAATCAGTTAGGTTTTGAAGGGAGGTGTTGGCAATTTGAGTTAAAGCTTCACGGGTAAAGAATCCCTGGTGTGATGTGATAAGTACATTCGGGAAGGTGGTCAACCGGGCAATCTTATCATCTTCAATAATCACCTCCGAGAGATCTTTGAAAAACAATTTTTCTTCTTCGGCATATACATCAATTCCAAGGTAGCCAAGCTGTTTGTTTTTTAATGATTCAATCACATCTTCGGTATCAATTAATTTTCCACGGCTAGTGTTTATAAGCATAGCCCCGGGTTTTATATACTGAAGCGAATTCTTATTGATAATCTGATAAGTATCAGGAGTTAACGGACAATGCAATGAAATAATATCCGATTCACCCAGAAGATTTTCCAATGAGCGGTATTCAACGCCTTCTTTTTTCAAATCTTCTGCCGGATATGGATCAAAAGCCAGTATACGGCAACCAAATCCACGCATCAT
>JAIPAP010000111.1 GCA_021740045.1 Bacteroidales bacterium | reverse complement strand
GCGGGGGGAGTGGGGCGCCCCGCGCCGCACTCCCCCAGCCCCCTTCCCAGAACCATAATAACTTGTCATTCCGAGCTTTATGCCGATGATCCCGATGACTATCGGGATCGGCATGAAGCGAGCCTGTCTGCCGAACAGGTAGAGAATCTCCTTGCTAAATGCATTTTTCCCGGACAACAGTGATTATAAAGTTAAAATAAAACTGCGATAAGCATTGTAAAGTATCCATTTTCTTATTTTTGAATGACGATTTAAGGCAGGTAAAACAATAAAAAAGCAACCAATGGGAACCACACCACTCATATATCTGATTGCAGGATTGGGTACTGTAAACGGACTTGTTTTCGGGATTTACCTGTTGTTTACAAAAATAGGCCGCCGGCAAGCGAATGTTTTTCTGGGGATTTTTCTGATTCTGATCTCAGTGCGCTTTTTCCGCTCTATTCATTTTTATTATTTCGGCCTTGACCGTCCTTTGTTTTTAATTGGGCATGCCGCTTTCCTGCTGGCAATCCCTTTTATCTATTTGTATTATAAATCGAGTTTTAAGGAGGGTTTTTCACCGGGCTTAGCGGATTTGATCCATTTGCTTCCGCTTGGTGTAATGTTTATTCATTCCTTCAACCTAAAAAATATTGTTGCTTTTAGTATTTTATTGATCTATGCTTTCTTATCCCATCATAAACTTTTGCAGTTTGCTGCCCGGACCCGTTCTTCCAAAATTCCCCTCAAGTCGCATAACTATAATTGGTACCGCAACCTGCTCTATATCCTTTATATCAATGCAACTCTCTATATCACCAACCTTGTATTCCATTTTATCCCTTACATTTTGGGGGCTGTTTCCTATTCGCTGGTGTTTTACCTTATGTTGTTTTATTGGAGCCGCTACCAGCAGTATCATAAGCAACGAAAGATATTGCAAAATTACCAGGCATCGGGACTTACTAATGATGAGGCGGAGCTTTATAAAGAAAGCCTGTTTGAAAAGATCGGGCAGGATAAATTATATACCGATCCCAGCCTCACGCTGAAGAAACTTGCAGAGTTATTATCCATTCCCTATTATCAGTTAAGCCAGATCATTAATCAGAAGTTGGGTAAAAACTTCACCGAATTTATTAATGAATATAGAATAGCCGAAGCTAAAAAGCTTTTGAGCGACCCGGATTACAGTAATGAAAAAATTGAAAGCATTGCTTATGAATCCGGTTTTAATACCCCTTCTTCTTTTTATGTCGCCTTTAAAAAATTCACCCATTCAACACCCTCCCAATATAGAAAGCAAAGCCCGGTAGTTTCCGAATAAATTGCAAGAACCCTGATTGTCCGATTAAAATCAATGCATAAAAAACATCTCCTGATTTATAAATCAGGAAGTAATTCTCTTATTTCCGTTGTTTCTTGTTGCCGATTTCAACGAACAGATTTCTTAACATTAAAAATTGAATTATGAAAAAGACAGTTTTGGTATTAATGGGATTTTTATTCCGCTTAGGTAAAATGTATGCTACAAATGACGAAGAAAATATTATTTTTCACTGCCTGCAAACACGGCTATGAGAATCAATATAAAAAAGTAGCTTATGTTGTTGAAAAATCGCAGAAGAGTCTTAATTTTATGGAATATAGATTAAATTTAATTCGTACATGTATATACAGGCTTTAAATCAGACTGTTGGCTCTCTATCTCTGTTTTGTCTAGGTCGTAGATGGCTAATTTATAAAAAATCAGATAGTTATCCTGTCCTCCCCTTTAGGGGAGCTAGAGGGGTGCTTTAGGAGAGATAGAGGGGAGAAGTCTGAGAGGAAGTATGTAATAAAAAAACTAGATTGACCATGATTAAACACAAAATGATAACGATCGGCCTGATCTTGATAAGCATACTCATTACAAATGATGCAGCATCGCAAATCGCCAATAAAGAAAAAGATAAAGAGCTTTGGGAAAAAGCCCTTCAAATTCACCGCGATGCAATGGTAATTGATGCGCATGCGCATAGGCCGGTTTTTGGAAAGAAAGATCAGCAATTGAATCATCCCGATGCCACCCAGGTTGACATAGAACTGTTGAAAGCAGGTGGCATAGATGGGTTGGGGATGTATTTTGCCTACTATCCGATAAAAGGAAAACCGCTTTATGCAAAGGTGAAAAATGACTTAATGTATTTGCATAAGCGGGTAAAAGAATATGCCCCCGAAGTCACCGTAGCTTCTGATCTGTCAAGCTTTAAAAACGGACTGGAACGTACTGGGCCGGTGGTACTTCCGGGAGTGGAGTACTTTTTTGGTGCCCTGGATGGCCAAGTATCTTCCATCGACAGCTTGCATAAACTCGGTGTAAAAGTATTGATGCTAATGGATAATGAGCATGAAAGATTAAGCTTTGGCAGTGTTGATACAGATGGCAATCGTGCCCTGAACCCATTGGCCCAACAAACAATAGAAAGGATGAATGCCCTTGGGATGCTTATTGATATTACACACCTCGACGATCATATGCAGGAAAAAGTGATCGAATACTCGGATGCACCGGTGATTGCTTCCCATTCATCCATGCGAAGTGTTTATAATGTGCAAAGAAACATGCCGGATCATCTGGTGAAAAAGCTGGCGAAGAAGGGCGGCGCTATTATGATCACCTTCAACTCGGGTGATCTGGCCGGCGTTAAGGAAGGACGTTGCCAGATTGAAAAGCTCATCGATCACATCGACCGGGCTGTTAAGATTGCCGGCATCGATCATGTAGGCATAGGTTCTGATTTTAATGGTTCGGGAAAAAGAAGCCCGGCGGGATTGGAAGATGCCTCTGGCTTTCCGCTTATTACCTATCACCTTCTGATGAGGGGATATACAGAGGAACAGATCAGAAAGGTACTGGGTGAAAATTACATCAGGCTTTTATCAAAAGTAATGGATTAAATACATCAATAATATTTTTGAGCGAATCCCTCGGACATTATAAATCCTCATGCAGTTAAAGTAATTTGAATATTTTGAATTCAAAGAGGAAATAAACACTAAACATCCGGAAATAAAGATCATTGCAGTAAAAAACAGGGGCGATCGTTTCTTTTATAAAGCAGAACGACCTTGATAGGATTAGGTTGAAATAACGTTTCCAAACCCAAAACCATCCACCTTCCTGGTTTTCCCTGCCGGCAAGCCATCCAGGGTAATATGGCCCACACGAATACGAATAAGCCTTATGGTTGGGAATCCAACTGCCGCCGTCATTTTACGAACTTGTCTGAATTTACCTTCGGTGAGGGTTATTGCCAGCCAGCTTGTGGGACCATGACGTGAACTTCTTTTCCTTAATGGGGGTTCGACATTAGGGACTTGTTCCAGGCGGAATGCCTCACATGGAAGGGTTGTATACTTCTTCCCATAAAAACCGATCTCTACGCCTTGCTGCAATTGCTCAACGGCTTCATCGGTTATCTCTCCGGCCGCCTGCACATAATATTCCTTTTCCACTTTCTTGCTTCGGATTTGTTCGCTCAATTCCCCATCGGTGGTAAGCAATAGCAATCCTTCGGAAGCTTCATCCAGCCGGCCTATGGGCATGGTGCCTTCCGGAAAATCATAGAGTTCTCCCAGCAGCTTTTTCTTTCGTTGCTTGCTTTGGTTGCTCACAAACTGCGACAGGTATCCCGGAGGCTTATGGAGAATGAAGTGATGATGTTTAGTCATAACTTATATAAACTCAACTATAATTTAGAGGGTATATTTAGTATAAGTGATCATGAAAAATTACGGCATGTAATTCCCAAGTTTTATCTGTCCACCCAGTTCTCAATTTTAATTTTTATCAACCCTAGATTCTCTGATTTCTTTGATTATTTCATCCGAATCCCGGGAATCCTCCCAAGCACCATATAAATCTCTTATTCTTACCTTTGGCTTTTCTTTCTCTTCTATTGATTCAATAAGCTTAATAATCAATTTCTTTTTTGATCGATTATCCAACCGCGAAAGAAAGGCGAAGTATTTATCTATTGTCTCATTTGTTAGTATCAAACTCATAATTCCAATTTTTTATAAAAATAGTGATTTTCTGAAAACTTGAACATTTTAAGTAGTTTAAAAAGAGATGCTAAGATCTGAAAATCCTGCCTTGTATCAACAAATGGTTTACTGATTTTTACTTATTAAATGGAATATATCATCTTTTACCCTATTCAATCTTTATTCTTCAAAAATAAAGAACTCATAGGGTTCTAATACCAACTTCCCATTCAGCCTAATGTTGTTTTGGGTCATAACATCGGTCCAGATGGTATTTTCCAGGCCGGCAGGTATGGAGTATTGGATGCTTGTGTTTCTAAGGTTGGTAATGATGAGGACTGTTTCATCATTTTGGGATTTCCGGAAACAGGCTACATCATTATGTGGATAAATCGTATTTTGGCCTGTTCTGGCTACCTGTGAACCGGCGTAAAACTGCAGCATTTGCCGATAAGCCGCCAGCATTTCCGGGTTGGCCTCCCAATTAATGGTGGAATTGGAAAAGAACGGCACATTCTCTTCTGTTCCTATTTCCTGACTTCCGTAAATTAAAGGAACACCTCCCGTAAACACGCTTACAACTGAAGCTGCCATAGCGCCATCAATGCCGTTGAACAACTCAACCGGTGTGGCATCCCATGCTGATTCATCGTGATTGGTGGTAAACCGCACCCAATGCTTACCGGAGGGTGTATTGTTGTAGCTTTCATTGTGGACAACAAAGAGCTCACTGGCCGGCTGCCCGTTAAAAACATCCTTTACGGCTTCATAAAAGTGCCATCCGAAATTCAGGTCAAAACCGGCTGTGAAATGGTCGGCTCTTGTTCCTTCTGCAAAATAGATCAATTCACGGTTAGGGATGGAATCGAGGGTTTGCCAGGCATTTTGCCAGAAATCAAACGGTACACCATTGGCATAATCGCAACGAAAACCGTCAATGTTTGCCCTGTAAACCCAATATTGCATGGCATCGAGCATGGCAGTCCGCATTTCCTCATTATCGTAGTTGAGATCGGCGACATCCTGCCAGTTGGTTCCCGGCGGGTGGATGATGTTCCCGTTTTCATCCTGCGTGTACCAACTCTCATTTTCGATCCACTCATTATCCCAGGCAGTATGGTTGGCCACCCAATCCATGAGCACAGCAATTCCCCTGGAATGAGCTTCATTAGTTAAATCACGCAGATCCTCAAGGGATCCGTATTCTGAACCTACAGCTTTATAATCTTTCACGGAGTAAGGCGAGTTTACCGAATTAACCTCACCATCAGGATGTATAGGCATTAGCCAGATCACATTAACGCCCAATTGCTCTATGTGATCCAACTTGTTGATCACGCCCTGAATATTCCCTGCATCACTTAACGCCCGAAGGTTAACCTCATACATAACGATATCCTCTGTTTCTGGGATATCTTCAAAAGGAGTCCCGTATTGCTCATATACTGGTTCTTCGGTATCGTCGTCATTATCGTCATCAGTATTGTCGATGTTGTCATCATTGTTATTCGGATTGACGGGGTCATCATCCTTATCGCAGGAAACCAATCCTGCTGCAAGGAACGCTAATATTAAAAAGATAAAAACACGGTTCATCGCTTGGTATTTCTGAAAGGAACGCAGCACTATACAAAAAGTTGCAAGCTTGCAGGGGCTTTCATTTATTTACTTAATGGAATGCAGGCATAAGGTGCAAGATAGCTGTTCATGGAATGCCGTTCATACACTTTTTTCCAGCCTGAAAAATAAAAGGACCCCACCAAAAACTTCAACTCCTCACTTACTGGAATGATGTGGTTCAATCGCCCTTTTAGCGTTTTCTGTGCTTCTTTATTGGTGATGAAATTATGGGCCATAGCTAAAATTTTTGTTCGTTGATACGTGAAACCAAACTGCGAAGTTCTTGAATTAATTCGGGAAACGGCAAACTGTCGATTTCATAAATCATTTCTGATTGCATTTTTTTATAGTCTTTTTCGCATTCTGTCCTCCTATTTTCCGTTGGAAGTGGGCTCAGAATCGGTGGATAATGTTTATCATAATCTACTTCACACATATGAATAGACTTTTGATGGTGTTCAACTATTGATTTTTGTTCTGTATGCCTGATTGGGATGATTTCTCATTTCCGGATATTTATACTCCAATTCTCCTGAATCCAGCATGGGTTTGAGAAACTTCCTACTTATGTAATTTTCTCCTTTTTTTAACAGAATTGATAATTCATCAAGTTTATAAGGACGTATTGAACACAATTCTTTTATCAAACTTATTATAATGGATTTGTCTGATTCTCTTCTTTTTAAACTATAAATTCTATTTTCTAAATCACTGGGGAGTTGTTTTATCAAATCATTAAACATAGGGGGTTCTGTACTAGGAGCACCAGGTTCTGTATTAAGATCACCAGCTTCTGTATTAAAAGCACCACCTTCTGTTATTAGTGCACCACCTTCTGTTTTTAGTGCACTACCTTCTGTTTTTAGTGCACTACCTGCTACGTAATATGTTGCTCTTGATTTCCCTTTTTTAGAAAGTAGTTTATAATCCTTGAGTTGGCGTAAATCCCTACCGGCTGTAATTAAATCGCAATCGGCCATTTGACGGTAGGTCTGGTTATCAATAGCTCCTGCTTCCCTGACAAAAACCATCGCCAGTTTTTGTGCATTAGATAAATGATAATGATTAAATGATGCTAACCATTTTAAATCTTCTTCACTTAAAAAATGATGCAGTAACAATCGGGAAACGAATTGATTATTTCTTCGGTCGGACTCAAAGGTAGGCGGAATAAGGTGAGCTTCATCCATCAATCGGCGCATCATACGAATACCGCGGCCTTTAGTCTCTGCCAGGTTAGTTTCATGAAAAACGGCAGCGATAAAGGGATTCCTTGTATAGCTACCCGGTTCGCCGAGTTTTTCCTGCGGTTTTAGCGAAAACCCGGGATTGATTATCTCGATCCTGTTATCATAGCGAATAACCTGTGTTGCGCTGTTTTCTCTGTAAGAACGGTGCATAATGGCATTGACTAAAGCTTCACGCAAAACTTTAAGGGGTAAACCCACATCGCTTGCCTGTATTTCGTTATCCGGAAGTAAAAAGCCTTTTGGTAAATCGGCATTTATCGCATCAATTAACCGGTACAAAACCAGGATTAAAGGTCCCCGCATATCGATGGTGGAAAACTGCTCATCCGGGGTTTCAACCCAGGTGTTTCCCGGAATACGGATGTAGTCAAGGCGTATCATGGGAATATTCTGCCGGTGCAGTTTTGATGAGCCAAAGAGTAATAAGCCAGCCATGTTCAGTTCATTGCTGTTTTCTTTATTTACGCATCCTAAAGCCTGTAGCAATTCATGGTTACTGTAGGTTAATTCTTCAGCTACCGGATTTACCTTTTCGCGCAGCATTCTGTATCGTTTCAGTGCATGTTCATCCACCTCATGTGAATTCACGCCTTTTACCGGGGTGGCGTCGTAGCTTTCAACGTTTTGATAAAACACATGCAAATCATCTTCCGTGCAATGCTGGTCTGTGGAGCCGACACGCCGCATAGCTCCGTAGGGCAAACCATCTGACTTGAAATATAAAGGTTTTTGTTGTTCAGGCAATTCATTCACTTTGACTTTCACCACTTTTTCACCATCAATATGATCCACATAGAGCCGGGGCCGCACAGGAATATTAAACATTGAAGCAGCTTGTGAAGCGATATTCTTTTGTAGCTTATCCGTGTCCTTTATTTCATCAACGACATAAGCCGGGTCATCAAAACGTTGGTTTTCGGCAATACCCATTAAAATGTAGCCTCCGCCAAGTCCGGGTTCGTTGCAGAAGGCACAAACGGTTTCCATCACCGAGTGAGAGCTTTCTTTGCCGCCCTTAGCTTCAATCCAGTCAGCCTCATCCTGCAGATTTAGCATATCAAACAGTTCCTGTGCCGTATATTCCTTCATGATTTAAAATTCATAATTAATCATTTAATGCTTTTGCCATAATACGGCCTATCCATCTTGGGGCCAGTTTAATGTCATGTTTCAAATCTTCTGTTTTCTCATTTTGTAACACATTCAGAATTTTGTTTTCCTCTTTTTCAGTCAGGTTATCCTGTCCGATATCTGTCAGAGCCAACACGACCAGTTTGCTTATTTTACCCCTCAACGCCATTTTTTTAGGACTTGCCTTGCGAAACGTAATGGTAGCATTCTCAAGTTTTACGGCTCTTGCAGGGCCATCGGTATAATATACAAAATTCATCGGCACTTGTGTGCTCAAGCCCAATTTGTTTTGCGCAGCTATTCCGGTGGGCAACAAGCGAGCCTTATCTCTTTTGGCAATGGCTTTAGCAACTTCTTCCGCACCGGGATATACATCGCCTATGTACTTGCTTTTGTAGGGTTTGGCATAGATTCCGTGGGCTAAACGTTTGATTATACCGGTTTCCGCAAGACGAAACAAAGCAATTCTTACTGCCTCTGAAGAACCATATTCTTCAAAGTCAGAAGGATAAAAAACACTCCCTCCGCGCATACGAGAAATATGCTCTCTTATATTTGATTCAATACTTGTCATTTATGTAATTTTCACAGCCTAACATTGTAACAAATATAGTCAATAATTGTTACAAATAAACCTGTTCCGACAATGCGCAGGTGAAGGCTGTGAACAAGTTTCCAACCCTTTTGTGAGCGGTCTAATCATCACAGGTTATTGCTTTACAATCTTTCCTTTAAGCACCCCTTTCTGTGTTTGAATGCGGATGATGTAGATGCCATCTTCAAAACCGGAAATATCCAGTTGTTTTGGTTTAAGGTGCAACTTGCGCTCCATGACTTTTCCGGTCACATCCTGAATAGTGATCCTGTTTATTCCCCGCACTTCCGGCAAATGGATGATCCCTGTTGTGGGATTGGGATATAGGTGGATTTCCTGTTGGTGTGTCAACGAACCGGGTGCATTGACGCAATCATCGTACAGCACGGCAGCTTCGGTGATCAACTCCAAGCCGTTTTTATCCTGCATCTTACACCGGTATTCATTACTGAACAAATCCTGCGGGATATTGCTGAGGAACAGCTGCGCCTTATCCGTTCCCGTATAAACGTCATTGTCCTCGATATCCGTAAATCCATCACCGGTATTGACCTGCCATTGGTATTCCTCCACCCCGGCCGAAACCACCGAAAAGAAGGCATCTTCCCCCTGACAAGCGTACTGATCAGCCGGATGGGTTAGTATCCTGAACCGGTAATTTTCGGCCCAGTATAGTCCGGCGGTAGGCCATGAACCCACCACCGCATCATCCCAGCCGTCATTGTTCAGATCGCCGGTTTCTATGGCATTGGCCTCGAACACATTGAAGGGATTTCCGGTGATCAGGGTATCACCTTGATTGATGTTTTCGCTTACATTCACCAAGTCAACCGACCGGCAGGCCGATAAAACATCGGGGTCCCCATCATTATCCATATCACATATAGCGAAATCCATCACGGAACCCCACATTTCCACGGCCTGATCATCGAAAGTCATGTTCTGATTGTTTTCGAGCCAGTGCAGGTCGTAATCCGGTGCATAAACCAAATCAGGGTAATTATCGCCGGTCATGAAAGCCGGTAAAATTTTCCAGGAATAGCCAAGGCCGGCAATGGTTTGGGGGTTGGAAAAATTCCCGGCCCCGTCATTCTCCATATATTGAATATCGTCATTGGTCGAAAAGGCAATGTCATCATCATTATCCATGTCCATGTCGATAAAGCAGCCACTGGTCGTTCCTATTGTTGCAATGTTGGTTTTGCTGAAAGCCCCTTGGCCATCGGTGTTTTCAAAAATCGCCACGGTGGATTCGTTGACAAAAAACACCAGCAGGTCATCGTCACCGTCGCCGTCAACATCCGAAAAATCAATATCGGCCGGGCCGTCGCCCTTATCATCGATGACGATCTCATCGCTGAAGGTACCGTTTCCATCGAGGTTTTCCAGCCACAAGACTTTATCACCCATAGCATCAGCTATGAACAGGTCCTGGTCATTGTCCTGATCAATATCGTTAAACATCAATTCATAAATATTATAGCCCTGGAAAAGGATGGTTTCATCGCCAAAGGATTGGCCCGAACTCATATTTTCAATCCAGCATACTACCTGTCCGTCGGTGTAAAAAATGTCTTTGTTGCCGTCATTGGTGATATCCTCCAGGGTGATTCGCCAAACATCCCTGTTTTGGTTGATGGGATGAACCGTAAAAGTGGCTGCGCCATTCTCATACCATACCACTTCGTCGGGGTCTTGCTGGGCATGGGTAGCCCCGATATCCACATCCCCGTCATCGTCGAAATCGGCGGTGGTGAGACCTTTGGGTTGCTCACACACCTCCGATATGAATTGAGCCGGAACAAAAGAGCCTGCACCGTCTGAATTATTGAACAACTGAATGAGGTTTCCACCCATGGCTGAGGACACCACATCCCTATCACCATCCAGGTCGAAATCGGCGGCCACCACATCATAGGCCATGGTAAAGTCCTCCGCAATAAGCTGCTGGGAGGAAAAATTGCCGTTCCCGTCGAGGTTTTCATACCAGGCTATTTTGTTATCCGATCGGGAAGCGGAAAGGATATCGATATAGCTATCTCCATTTAAGTCGTCCGCATAGAGTGAACTGATGAAATTTATCTCGCCGGTGATCAGTTGTTCTTCTCCGAAATTACCTGTACCATCATTGGGAAACCAAACGATTTCATTACCAGCCAGCTTGCCGGCGATAATGTCGGCATCCTCGTCATGATCGATATCTTCCGAAATGATCACCACCGGAAACTCCCCGCTGGTGGTAATGATGTGGGCCTCCGAAAAAGCGCCGTTCCCATCGGTGTTTTCGTACCATTGAATGGTGTTGTCATTTTTCGAGGCTGCAATCACGTCATTATCGTTATCGCCGTCAATGTCGGTGGCTATCACACTGATCGCGCCCTGTGCGTCATCACTGATCAGCGGTTGTAGGGTAAAATTGCTTGCGCCGTCGTTTTTGAACCACGCCACCTTATGATCGAGTTGGGAAACCGTCAAGAGATCGACAAAGGTATCGCCATCCAGGTCAGCTGCGAATAGTGATACCGCATAATTAAAGTCGGTGGTGACAAGGTGTTCCTCGTCGAAATTACCCATTTCAGGATTGTACAGGGCCACGGCTATTTTATGATCGGTAAGGGATGAATAGACGATATCGCCATAGCCGTCGCCATTGAAATCGGCCGATTTTATAACTTGCGGGTTGTCGGCAATGCCGATTTCCTGTTTGGAGCTGAATACCTGGGCTTCCGCTGTTATGAGAGCGGGTAGCACAAATATCAACCCTATGATTATTCTTAACCGGCTCATCTTTATTCTTCTTTGATTATCTTTTTATTCAATATTGCTTCCCCGGTTTGAACCTGCAGATAATAGATGCCTGCCGGTAAACGGGAAATGTCCAGCTCGGTTTTTATTCCATCCATTGCTTGGTTCATCACCTCTTTTCCGGCAAGATCGAGCAATTTTAGATAGCCGTGCTGCCTGCTTTTCAGGTCGATTATTAGTACTTCTTTGGCGGGGTTGGGATAGATTGCAATGTTTGCCGGATGCCTTTCGGGAAGGTTGGTCACCACCACATAATGACATCCCGAGGTATCCACACACATTCCGTGCTCAGTGATTTCCACGGCATAATTTCCGGTGGCTTCGGGGGTAAACAACTGCTCTGTCGCGCCCTCAATGGGCTCATAGCCCGCATCGCAATCCAGCCATTGGTAGGCGGCATCTTCGGTAAGGGCTGTCAGTGTTCCATCCTCCAGCATCACTGTTGTATCGATTTCTTCATAAAAGGTGAGGTTGATATTGGCCAACGAATCGCAACCGGCGTAGCCAAGATAGGTTCCGGGTTCGGTTTGCCAGGCGTTTTCGAGGTAAATGCTGTCGCCGTGGCACAAGGTGGTATCCACAGTGATATATTCCGGTTCTTCATATAAAAACACCTGATCGCCATTATCGGAAGAAAAGCGGCCCAGGTAGATGTCGGGCAGTGCATCGTTGTTGATGTCCTTCACATCAAAATCATGGGTGCTGGCAGTCATTTCAAAATCCTGCATGATGAAATTGCCCGGGTTATCCGTATCATTGAGCCACACCTGTTTATCGCTGATAATATCGACGTGATTGTCGTAATTGAGGTCCTTGAGCATGACATCGGCATAAAACTCCGTGGCTTCATGCAGGGAATCGCCCGGCAAAAAGTTCCCGTATCCATCATTGATCCAAAAATGGATGGGATCGTGAAAAGGAGCAATGGCTATATCCATGTCACCGTCGGAATCGATATCACCGGAACCAACACCGTCGCAACCGTAGGAAAGCTCCTGACCTGAATCGGAAAACTGTCCGGTACCATCATTTACGTAATACTTGCCCACAAAACCGGAACCTCCGCTTCTGACCACCACGGCATCCAGGTCGCCATCACCATCAAAATCGGCCAGGGTAACATCTTCGGGTGAGCTTGCCGAAAGGTTGGTTTGTCCGTTGCTGTTGAAGTTTCCGTTGCCATCGTTCAGCATAATGCTGATATCACCGTGGGGAAAGAAAATATCGGTATAGTCGTCGCCATTCAAATCCCCCACCGCAAATTCGTTACCCCCGGCATTGCCGAGGAAGGTCCCTTTTAAGGTAAAATTCCCCGAT
>JAIPAP010000110.1 GCA_021740045.1 Bacteroidales bacterium | reverse complement strand
AGTTAAGGGTTTCACCTTTTCAGGGAAATGAACCCCAGCACACACCAACCGCTTAATACCATCCAACCTTGATAATTATATAACTAACTGGTAAACTGAACTTTAAACTTGGAACTTGAAATGCCGAAAAAACAGAAATCTTTGATTTCATATTTTTTCGTGCATCCCCGCCTGAACGAATTCATTCGGGCAGGCTCGAAAATTTAAAATTTTCGGGACTTGGAACTTGAAACTCATTACTCATTCATAGCGCAGCGATTCAATCGGATCGAGCCTTGCGGCTTTGTTAGCGGGGATGATACCGGAAAGTAAGGCCACGGCAAAACACAGCAATAGGCCACCTATGATCCATATCCAGGGCACTACAAAGCTGGAGCCAATGATAAGCGATAATACATTGCCGATAAGAATTCCCAGGATGATACCCAAAATACCTCCTATTTGCGCAATGGTAATGGATTCCATTAAAAACTGCCACCGGATGGTTTTACGCTTAGCGCCTATTGCTTTGCGGATGCCTATTTCGCGGGTGCGTTCGGTAACCGATACCAGCATAATGTTCATCAATCCGATGGCAGCTCCCACCAGTGTTATCAGGCCTATGATTGTGGCGGCCATGCGCAGGTATTTGAGGTTTTCGAAAAGCATACGGGCTAAATTATCACTTTTCGCCACCTCGAAATTATTTTCTTCCGATAACTTCAGTTTACGGATCACCCGGAACAAACCGGTGGCTTCTCCAATAGCATCGTCCAACAAGGCCGGTTTTTCCGGCATAATGTTGATCGAAAAATTCAGGTTCGACTGCGGGAAGGTCTCCCGCAGGTTCTGAATGGGGATGATGCATAAGCGGTCATTACTAAACCCCATACCGGTGCCCTTCGATTCGAGCACCCCGATTACCGTAAACTGTTTTCCGGCCAGGCTGATCTCCTTTCCGGTTACACCCAGCGATTTCCCGAAAAGATCATCAGCCACCCGGCTGCCAATAATGGCAACATTAGCGCCGAGGCTCAGCTCGCTGGGGGAAAAATTCCTTCCTTCGGTCAGTTTGTTACCCGAGGTAGAAAGGTAATTATCATCGGTTCCTAAAACGGGAATATTGGGATTGGTTTTTTCCGTGCCGTATTTCAGCGTGGCTGTCCGGGTAGCATAGGCATAAAGTGATGTGGAAGCCGGGAAATCGAAGCTTTTGGTAAACTCCACCGCCTCATCAAAGTCGATATTGCGATAATTCTCCGAGCGAACTCCCCCACCTTGGTGCATGCGTAAAGTGCGATTTTTAATGGTGAGCGTATTAGCCCCCATGCGGGTGAAGTTTTCATTCAGGTAGAATTTTATGGAATCGATGGCCGTAAGGATACCTACCAAAGCCATGATCCCAAAAGCGATAATAAGCACTGTAAGGATAGTCCGTAAAAAATGACTTCTGATCGAATTAAGAGAAACCCTGATATTTTCGATTACCTGTCCATTCATCTTTAGTAATCTTAATCTTTAATGCCATAAGCGAGGTCGCCGGCATCGCCAAGGCCGGGAACAATATAAGCCTGCGCTGTAAGCTCCCCGTCAACAGCACCAACCCATAAGTCTACATTTTTTGAGTGCAAATGCTTGCGAACATATTCCACACCTTCATCACTGGCAATAGCCGAGACAATATGAATATGCGAGGGTTCACTTTGGGTAAACAACTCTTTACAGGTCAACACCATCGATTGCCCGGTGGCCAGCATGGGATCGCTCAATACCAGCACCTTCTCCGCCAGATCGGGGGATGATACATATTCGATTTGTATAGTGAAATTCTCTCCTTTTTCCACCTTTCGATATGCCGAAATAAAGGCATTTTGCGATTGATCGAAAAAATTAAGTAAGCCTTGGTGCATAGGCAACCCGGCCCGGAGTATGGTTCCCAGTACAGGATAATTTTTCAGGAGCTGCATCTTGGTGGTTCCCAAGGGCGTGGTAATTTCTTTCTCTTCATATTCCAGTTCTTTACTGATCTCATAAGCAAAAATCTCCCCTAACCGCTCCAGGTTTCTCCTAAAACGCACCGGTTCCTTTTGTAGTTTTTCGTCCCTGATCTCCGCAAGAAATTGATTGAACACCGAGTTTTGATCACCTAAAATATGCACCATCTTTTCAAATGTTTTATTCCAAAATCAAATATAGGGCAAAAAATCTCATGGATAATTCATTTTACCCGATTAATTGCCTCTTAAAATGTTTAATACCCTTTACCGCCCTGATTAACTGCCATATATGCCATGGTAAAGTATTACATTCCCAATGGTAATAATGGGTTACCGATGATCCAAACCCCTTATAAAATCGTGCCAGGTTGGGATTGTTCGAGCCTTCAAAATCAAGAATAGTTTCACTATTGGCATGATCACTTATAACCTGGTCAATAAGCCTGGGCATAGCACCACTTCTTTTGGCATCATCATTATTTCCTGAAAACAGAAAGATCAATCGATTATGACTTCGCAGAAATATTGCGCCGGTGCATAATTCATTCTTATCGGTATAAGCCCCGTAAAGCAGTGCCCTTCCGCGATATAGACAAACGTATACCAGGTGCCTTAGCTTAAAATACTCATCGCTGCCCATGTTGGGAATATTCCTGCCCTTATTGGCTTTGAATAGCTCAATTACCGGCTCGGGTTTAATGTTTTTAAAAACAGTAACACCACTTTTATCAGCCTTTTTAATATTCCGCTTCGTGTTTTTCGAATAAGCTTCCGCAATTTTCCGGTAAGGATCGATCAGATCGAGTTCATGATTGGTATAAAGATCCACATTGTATTTCTGCTGATCGATTTTATTAAACTTATTCAGGTTGATTTGAATAAGCCTATATTCAGGAGGTATCTGTTGCAAGAAGGCATCGATTGTTTCAGTATTTAAAAGCTGTGATGAAAAAATCCCCAGATGCTGTGTGAATGGGGGCTGATAAAGATAGCCAATGTTCATTTTCTTTCCGGGAACCAGTGGAAAAACACTTTCATAGTCTCCCATTACCAAGGCATCCCATTCTCCGGCCACCACATCGAGGTACCACGAAAAGCCATAAATGGTACCATTAATAGCTTTATTAATGGTATGATCCCATTTATCGGTATCGATTTCGTTATGTTTAAGGTACTTGATCAAGGTGGTAATTATTGTTCGATATCGGTTTTCTTATCCTTTTTTAATGCATATTTGGTCATTTCCTCATACACTTTGTGCCACCCTACCCACCGGTCGAGGTTGCCAAGGGTTTCATTATGCCAAAGGCTTATATACGTTCCATCTAATGCTTTTATTTCATCAATAATGGGTTTGATGTATGACAACGCACTCCCTGCCCTAATGTTCATATAATCACGCAGGGTTCCGTCCATCACCTGAAAGGGGTGTATCCAAAGATGGGTTGCGGTATCGAGATCGAGGTCATAAAACGGGAAAGCATCGCATATTCCCGCCCTGAAACCCAATTCACTGGCAAATCCCATGGAATAATCATCGGTAATATCCAGATTGATCAAATTGCGGTACGTCACCGGTAAATCAACCCGAAGATAATGCTGGCGGCTTTTGGTAATTTCGCGATTAAGCACCCGTGATAACCGTTTTACCTCAGCCTTAAGCTCACCCGGCTTTTCGTTGGTATCGTATGAGGGATGAATACCTACTTCAGCATAATCGGCCAACGACTTAATCAGTATGTGGAACTTGCGGTGACTGATGTGGATGTTTTTGTTATAATGACCATAATCAGCAAACAGGATGAAATAAACCGGTTTCAGGTTATACCGGCGTTGCAGTTCGAGGAGAAACTGATATGTATCGAACGGATCGGGGGTCAGGCCGGCCAGCACCTTGGTGCGTTCGGCAATGTGATGAAAATCGAGTTGTGATAGCGAGCGAAGATAGCCGCCCATAGTCCGCACAAATCCTTTTAGTTTATAGGAATACGCCTGATCGATATCAATGGTGGGAATGTATTTAAATTGCCGTGCTGGAAATTCAATTTCGGGATGGTATTTTTTTATAAGATCGCGTATGGCATATGCCCAGATATTTACCACGGGCTTTTGCAAAAAACCCTGTTGATAGGCCATGCTTTGGTGGGCCGAAAAACGTCCGTGTTCATCCTTCATATAAGGAAGGTACTCCTCGTAACGGGAAACCATGTAAAAGCTGGCGGCAAAAGGATCGAACGGCAGGTCGGAGTTTTTATCATAAACGGCAAAGGGCGTCTTAATACCCGCATATTCCACAAAAGAAATATCGAGGTTATCGATGCCGGCATGAAACAACAATTCATCGGCGGCAAAAAAGATCTCATCATCGATAGCCGCCCCGGAATAATTGATCTTTGCTCCATCATAGGCCCTGAAATCGTCAACCTTGGTGGTGATCTTCATATCCACCTTCAGCATGATCTTGAAAATCAGCCGGCAAATATAGCGTATCCGTTTAGTAGCTTTCGTTGTATATATTAATATCATAAGCGCCAAAAACCCTTATAAATCAATGGCAATATTAATAAAAAATAACTCAGCACGTTATTCCTAAACCATAAAACCGGTTAGCGATAAAGATTTTTTTATCTTTGAAAACTGAATTTTTGAATACAGCAATTAGTCATCATGGAGAATTTTATTGTTTCAGCCCGAAAATATAGACCCGATACATTCGATACGGTAGTTGGTCAACAATCAATTACCAACACCTTAAAAAATGCCATTCGCAATAACCATTTAGCCCAGTCATTCTTATTTTGTGGTCCTCGTGGTGTGGGTAAAACCACCACAGCCCGTATCCTGGCTAAAACCATCAATTGTGAAAACCCAACGGAAAACATTGAACCCTGCAATGAATGTGAGTCCTGTAAAACCTTTAATACTTCCAATTCCTTTAATATTCATGAATTGGATGCCGCCTCCAACAATTCGGTAGATGATATCCGCAACCTGGTTGACCAGGTGCGCATTCCCCCGCAAACCGGCCGTTATAAAGTGTACATCATCGATGAGGTGCACATGCTGTCGGCTTCGGCTTTCAATGCTTTTTTGAAAACCCTGGAAGAGCCCCCTGCATATGCTAAATTTATACTGGCCACCACTGAAAAGCACAAGATCATCCCAACCATTTTGTCGCGCTGCCAAATTTTCGACTTCAGGCGCATTGGCGTTGAAGATACGGCCCATCATCTCGATTACGTAGCTAAACAAGAAAGCATCACAGCCGAGGAAGATGCTCTGCACATTATCGCCCAAAAAGCCGACGGAGCCCTCCGGGATGCCTTATCGATCTTCGATCAGATGGTGAGCTTTTCCGGTAAGGAAATTACCTATCAAAGTGTGATCGATAACCTGAATGTGCTCGATTACGAATACTACTTCAATATTACCGAAAGCCTGCTCAATAATGATATTTCTGCTTCTTTATTAACCTTTAACGATATTATTGAGAAGGGGTTCGACGGGCAGCACTTTTTAACCGGCCTGGGTGAACATTTAAGAAACCTGTTGGTATGTAAGGATGAAAATACGGTGAAATTGCTCGAGGTGGGGGCGAATATCAAAAACCGTTACCTGGAACAGGCGCGGGATTGTCCTATGGGATTCCTGGCACGAGCGCTCGACCTGAGCAACAAGGCCGATGTCAACTACAAATCAAGCAATAACAAGCGCCTGCTTGTTGAGATCACATTGATGCAAATCGCCCTGTTAACGGCTAATAGCGACGGTAAGGGATCGATGATTAAAGCAGCTTCAGCTACAAAAAAAGATTCCATAACCACCAATACTTCGGCGGGGAAGCAACAAAGCAAACCGGTTCAATCACCGGAGGCCAGTCAAAGCCGGGAAAAAGCCCCTGAGCAAAAAGGAAACGAAGCCTCCAAGACACAAGAGTCGGATAAAAGCACTCCACCGAAAAGCGACATACCATCAACAGGAATATCATTAAAAGACCTCACCAGCCAAAGTGAGGAAAAAAAAAACGAGATAAATGAAAGCAAAACCGAAAGCTATGGTCCGGTAAATGATTTCACCCACGAACAAATGTTGTATTATTGGAACCAGTTTGCCAACAGTTTAAAAGAAGATTCACCAAATCTTTATTTTACACTTACAAATACAAAACATCAACCGGTGCTAAAAGATAACTATATAATTGAACTGGAGATCCCCAGCAAAAACCAGGAAGATGTGTTACGCGAAACCAAGGGCGATTTGCTGGATTACCTGAGAACACATTTACAGAATTATAAAATACAGATCAGGACCTTACTGAATTTTAAAGAAACGAAGAAAACACCATACGATCCGAAAGAAAAATACGAAGCAATGGTTCAGCGCAATCCAAAGTTGCGCAAATTAAAAGATGTATTCAATTTAAGTTACGATATTTAGAAACAAAATCTTAAAACAACATGAAACATCTCAGCTTATTAATCAGTGTATTACTGGTCATTTTCGTTTTACCGGTAAATGCACAAAGTTCCGCAAAGCTCAACGATCCCATCCCGGTTGATCCGCAACTGAAAAAAGGAATACTTAGCAATGGACTCCGTTACTACATCAGGGAAAACAAACAACCCGAAAAACGAATTTCGATGCGCCTTGTGGTCAATGCCGGATCGGTACAGGAAACCGATCAGCAGCAAGGACTTGCCCACTTCACCGAACACATGTGTTTTAACGGCACCAAGAATTTTGAGAAAAATGAGTTGATCGATTTTCTTGAAAAGATGGGCATTAAGTTCGGTGCCGATCTCAATGCATACACCAGCTTTGCCGAAACCGTTTATATGCTTCAGCTTCCCACCGATGATGAGGAGCTTGTAAATAAGGGCTTTCAGGTTTTGGAAGACTGGGCACATAATGTATCCTTTGCCGAAGAGGAGGTTGATAAGGAACGTGGTGTTATTAAGGAAGAGTGGCGCCTTGGTTTAGGTGCCCGCGATCGTATGATGAAAGATGCCTACCCTGTCATTTTCAAAGGCTCCCGTTATGCCGAGCGCATCCCCATCGGCAAAGTCGACATTATAGACAATTTCGAATACAGCACACTTACCAACTTTTACAATGACTGGTATCGCCCCGATCTGATGTCGGTGGTGGTTGTCGGTGATCTTGATCCGGAGGTGGCGGAAAAGCGAATTAAGGAACATTTCTCCAACCTTGAAAACCCTAAAAAACCTAAGAAACGGAAAGAGTATGACCTCCCGCCAAATGAAGACCCCCTGATTGCCATCGAAACCGATAAAGAAGCTACCAGCAATACCGTTATGCTTTTTTACAAGCATGAACGCGACCTCATGAAATCCAAAGCCGATTATCGCCGTAAGTTCATGGAAGAGTTGTATAATGGTATGCTTAACCAGCGGTTATCGGAAATTGCTCAAAAGCCCGAGGCTCCCTTCATGTATGCCTCTACTTCCTATGGACCGTTTCTGGCACGTACCAGTGATGCGTACACCTCATATGCCTCGGCAAAAGAGAGTCAGATTGATGAGTCCCTGGAAACACTCCTGCTTGAGAACGAACGCATCAGACAGCACGGTTTTACGGCAACGGAATTTGAGCGGCAACGGGAACAGTTGATCAGGCGCTATGAAAAAAAAGCCAAGGAATCGGATAAAACTGAGTCATCGCGCATTGCCGGGAAATATGTTAGGAACTTCCTATCCCACGCTCCCGTCCCGGGTAGTAAAAATGAACTGATCATGGCCAAAGAATTGGTACCCACCATTAAACTCTCAGAAATCAACCGCTTACCTAAACAATGGATCACGCGGAACAATATGGCCGTTATGATCATGGCTCCTGAAGAGGAAGGTGTAGAAGTGCCTGATAAAAAGCAAGTGCTTAACATCATTGAAAAAAGCCGAAAGAAAAGGCTGAAACCCTATGAAGATAAAGTTTCCGGCGATCCGCTGCTGGCCGAAAAACCAAAATCCTCTAAGTTGATTGATAAAGGAATTGATAAAGATCTGGGAGTAACTTATCAAAAATTTGAAAATGGGGTATCACTATATTTGAAGCCCACTGATTTTAAAAACGATGAAGTATTATTCTCGGCATACAGTCCCGGTGGTCATTCATTGTATGGCATTGATAAGTTCATCTCCGCCTATTATTCCGATGATATTATCAGCCAAAGCGGCGTGGGTCAATTTGATAATACTGCCCTCAAGAAAAAGCTCTCAGGTAAGATCGCAAATGTAAATCCTTATATTGATGAGCTGAAAGAAGGTTTTAACGGCAGTGCCTCACCCGAGGATCTCGAGACTATGTTCAAGCTGATTTATCTCTATTTTACTGAACCACGTAAGGATACCAGCGCTTTTGAGGCATTTAAATCGAAAAACAAAAATCAGTTGAAATACCTCAAGTCGAATCCGCAATATGCCTTTTATGATACCTTGTATAAGGTGATCACCCAAAACGATCCCCGTACCATTATTATTCCTAGCATGCAGCAGATCGAGCAGGTTAACCATCAGCAGGCCTATAATATATATAAGGACCGTTTTGCCGACGCCGGCGATTTCACCTTTTTCCTGGTGGGTAACTTCGACGTAAACACAGCATCTTCGCTGGCCGAATCATACCTGGGGGGACTTCCCACCACCGGCCGGGAAGAAAGCTGGAAAGATGTGGAACCTGATTTTCCGGAATCTAAAACAGAATTTACCGTAGAACAGGGAATAGCCAAGAAAGGTATGGTAGGAATAGCCATGGGTGGTAAGTTTAAGTGGAAACCTAAAGAACGCATGGCATACAGCATGATGAAGAGGATCCTTTCCATTAAGTTACGCGAACGGGTTCGCGAGGATGAAGGAGGTACATACGGTGTAAGTGTGAGAGGGAGCGCATCCCAATACCCCGAAGCCGAGCATTCAATAATGATCTCTTTCGGATGTTCACCTGAACGTGCCGACGAACTATCGAACATTGTATTTGAGGAGCTCGATAAATTAAGAAAAGATGGCCCTGCGGATGAGGATATTAAAAAGGTAAAACAAATGTTCATCCGCGACCGCGAGACTCGTCAACAGCAAAACCGCTTTTGGCTGAATCAACTGGAAAACACCCATTTCAACGGCGAAGAAGTAAAAACCCAGGAAGAGTACAATGAAGCTGTTAATAGCATTACAGCCAAAGATATTAAGAAAGTAGCCCGCCGCTATCTCGATATGGATAATTATGTAAAGGGTGTGCTTCTGCCAGGTAAGGAAAATTAAAATGGATAAACAAGAAAGACCGGGTTTTTGGAACACCGTTAACCTGGTCTTTCCTCTTTTTTTTAGTTACCAAAAACCCAAAACCATGAAAATTCTTAAAAGCCTAATTATCATAGTCATTCTCCTGGCATCGGTCAAAATATTGTCAGCGCAACATTACCCAAAAGACAAGCCTCTTATCATAAATCTTGGAGCAAGTTATGTGACCTGGATAGAGCATCATACTGGGAACGGGGCCGGATATTATGTAGAACCCCGCTATGCCCTCGACAGCAATAACATCTTTGGATTAAGATATGCCTGGAGTTCATTAAACGGAGGTGAATATTGGAAGGCTCCTGACCTGAATATTCAGGAAAGCAAAATTCAGAACCTCCATTTCACGGTTGACCATTTGTTAAGGCTTAAGCATTTTTCGCCCTTCGTGGGCATTGGGGCTGGCTTTTTCTGGCAAACCCTGCAAAGAACTGAAAACCCCGGAGATTTAATTCAAGAAGGTGAACGTTATACCGATTTTGGATTCATATGCCGTGCCGGTATCAACTTTAATCGTTTCCGGTTGGGAGGAATGTATAATTTTACCGGCCCAAATATGTCAAACTTCTTCATGGTTAAAGTAGGTTATGAAGTGACCCTCTAATTATAAGGGATCAGGTTATTATTCATAATCAACTAATTATTAAAATTTTAGATTATTTGAATGCTTTGAGTACTTCTTTGCAAAATGTTAAATTTTTCTAAAATTGAATTTTTTTACTAAAAACATGTTGAATGTTGTAAAAATTATATTTACTTTTATACTGATTAAAAAAAGTCGCCTAATTAGCCTAATTACTAACCAAAAACCCAAAAGCCTCTCTTTTGACCGGGAGAGGCTTTTATTTTGTCAATGCTTATCAATACCTTGATAATTAAATTTCTACAAGACATGCATAGAAACAGGAATCCATTACATTGTGGAAATATTACCTCGTCCGGTTCAAATGCATTTTATCCAGATATTTTCTTAACCTCCGTATATTCCGCCATGAATAAACCTTTTAATATTTTGGTATAGTATTTTATGATTACCCATAACCTTAACCAAAAACAAAAGCTTATGAACTTATTAGGACACATTGGAAGAATTTTATACGGTATTCCGTTTATCGTATTTGGTATTTTTCACTTTATGAACACTAGTAGCATGGCTGAAAGCTTGTTGAGTGGATGGCCTATTCCACAAGTGCTGGTTATTATAACCGGTATTGCTTTGGTTCTTGCTGGTGTTAGCATCATTTTAAAGATCTTAACAAAGTGGAGCACCTTATTATTGGGAATTCTGTTGCTGATCTTTGTTATAGGCATTCACATTCCTGCAGTTGCCGGCGGTGGAGGTCAGGCAGCTATGAGCAATTTGCTTAAAGACTTGGCATTGACAGGTGCGGCATGGTTTGCAACTTCATACTTTGCCGGTCAGGAACAAACCAATGAATAAGACTAATGCCAAAAAAAAAGCGTCTTAGCATTACTTAAGGCGCTTTTTCATTTAATTCTGTTTTTTTACGGCGAAAGTAAATGACCATATTTTTGGTAGTGTAGCATTTATACCCCATGCCTTTCATATGCCGTTACTTTTTATTAACTTGGCAGCCCGGTAATGCAGCAAAAAAAAATGGGTGTACCGGTAAACTCATTTACTATGTGGTGGGTTATAACAATAGCAGAAATCAAAAAATCAACATTAAAAGAACCATAATAATCAAAACCATAGCCTATGAATGCAGAAATAGAAAAATTACTGGGAAATGACGCGGAATACTTGCTGAATCATGAATGCAAGACAGTCCCGAAAGAACAACTACATTTACCTGGCCCTGATTTTATCGACCGGGTATTCGTACCGAGCGATAGGGCGATAGGAACCCTCCGTAACCTGCAAGCGTTTTTCAACCATGGCCGGTTGGCCGGGACAGGCTATCTTTCCTTCCTTCCCGTTGACCAGGGCATCGAACATTCGGCAGGCGCCAGCTTTGCCCCCAACCCAATTTACTTCGACCCGGAAAACATCGTTAAGCTTGCTATTGAAGGAGGAACTAATGGTGTGGCATCAACTTTAGGTGTATTGGGTTCGGTGGGACGCAAATATGCCCACAAGATCCCCTTCCTGGTAAAGCTAAACCATAATGAACTCCTCTCCTACCCGAACACTTACGATCAAATTTATTTTGGTCAGGTGGAACAGGCTTTCGATATGGGAGCAGCAGCAATTGGGGCCACTATTTATTTTGGTTCGCCCGAGTCACAACGTCAGATACAGGAAACCAGCCTGGCCTTTCAGCGTGCTCATGAATTGGGTATGGCAACCGTACTTTGGTGCTATATGCGGAATCCGGCCTTTAAACAGGATAAAGATTACCATACCGCTGCCGATCTTACGGGACAAGCTAATCACATTGGTGTAACCATTGAGGCGGATATCATCAAGCAAAAGCTGCCTACCAATAACGGTGGATATAATGCCCTGGAAAAGTTCGGCAAAACCCATAAAAAAGTGTACGACGAACTTACCAGTGACCATCCCATCGACTTGACACGTTACCAGGTGATAAATAATTACATGGGCCGCGCCGGATTGATCAACTCCGGAGGCGCTTCGGGTAAGGACGACTTTGCCGAGGCCGTTCGCACCGCAGTGATCAATAAACGCGCCGGTGGTATGGGACTCATCTCAGGTCGCAAAGCATTCCAGCGCCCTATGAAAGAAGGCGTTAAACTATTCCACCTGATCCAGGATGTATTTCTCGATAAGGATATTACAGTTGCTTAAAACCCTGTGAGAAATCATTTCCGGAAAGATAGACTTTAGAATGTCTTAAACAAAAATGCAGGTCTTAAACCCTGCATTTTTATTTCCCATAATACCAGAGCCACTTTTAAAGCCATGCCCTGATAAAATCAAATTTTACTTTACTGCTTAATGATCTTCACAATCACCGATTTACCGTTATCGGTCATCTTCATCTTTAATAGATATACGCCGTCAGGTTGATCGCTGAGATTAATTGTGACCGTTGGTTCATCCACATAGGTCAATTTAATGATTTCCCGGCCATGAATATCCATCACCTGAAAATCCACCTGCTTGCCTGTTTCATTGTTCAATTTAAAAACTCCATTACCAGGATTGGGATGAACCACTAATTCACGGCTATGGGACTTATCAACACCAGTATGTTCCGTTGTTATAAAGGTGGCCGAAGCAGTGTTTTCCATCACATTTCCGCTGTTATCGGCAATGGCACCCCCGTCAACTTCCAGATAATACTGCTGGTCTGGCACCAGGTTATTTTCGGGGAACAGGGTGATCACCTCCTTCCACATATCGACCATAGCTTCATACTCAACATCCTCGCCGTTTTCATCATTCAATTTGAAGGTAACCAACTCCGGAATATCTTCCCGGGCGATGATCTCCCCGTTAGCATGGTGAACCGGCTCATTAAAAGTGATCTTTACAACAGCATCCAACGGAACATTGGTACTTCCATCAGCAGGTGTAAATGAAACCGTGGGTGCATTATGGTC
>JAIPAP010000006.1 GCA_021740045.1 Bacteroidales bacterium | reverse complement strand
CATAGAAGAAACCGCAAGAAACATTGCGGAAAATTCCGAAATACATGTAGTTATCGGGATAGGTGGCTCATACCTGGGAGCACGTGCGGTAATCGAGGCGTTGCAACATTCCTTTAGCGAGTTTCTCAAAAAGGAAGACCGTAAAGCACCCTATGTGATATTTGCCGGTAACAATATCAGCGAAGATTATTTGGCCGATTTACTGGAAGTGCTTAATGATAAGGATTATTCCTTAACAGTGATCTCCAAATCGGGTACCACCACCGAACCGGCAATAGCTTTTCGAATCCTCCGTAACCACCTGGAAGATAAATACGGCAAGGAGGAGGCTAAAAACCGCATCATTGCCATTACCGACAAATCGAAGGGAGCCTTGAGAAAGCTGGCCGATGATGAAGGATACCAGAGTTATATTGTTCCCGATGATGTGGGCGGAAGATATTCGGTATTAACACCCGTTGGACTGGTGCCTATAGCCATAGCCGGTTTCGATATTCGTAAGCTGATAGGAGGAGCGGTTGAAATGCAACAACACCTTGCTTCCACCCCGGAGATCAACAAAAACCCGGCGGCACTTTATGCTGCAATTCGCAATGCCATTTATCGCAAAGGAAAGCCCATAGAGGTTATGGTGAATTATATCCCAAGCCTGTTTTACTTCACCGAATGGTGGAAACAACTATACGGTGAAAGTGAAGGCAAAGACCATAAGGGGATTTTTCCCGCCGGGGTAAACAATACCACCGATTTACACTCCATGGGGCAATATATACAGGACGGATTGCGGTTGCTTTTTGAAACGGTGCTTACCGTTGATGAAACCCGTAAAAATCTGAAAATCCCTAAGGACAAAGATAACCTTGATGGCCTGAATTACCTGGCCGGAAAAAAAATACAGCACGTAAATAAAATGGCCGAAGAGGGCACTATGCTGGCTCATATCGATGGAGAAGTGCCCAATATACGAATCATCATTCCAAGGCTCACCGAAGAAACACTCGGTCAGTTGATTTATTTCTACGAAATGGCCTGTGCAATTAGTGGATATATACTCGAGGTTAACCCCTTTAATCAACCCGGGGTGGAAGCTTATAAGAAAAATATGTTTGCCTTGCTTGGTAAACCAGGGTTTGAAAAACAAACCGAATCTTTGAAAAAAAGACTTGGAATTCAATAAATTTGGTATTAATTTTATTTTTATAAATCTGCCTCAAACTAACGGGTTCAAAACCTTGTTTGAGGCAGATTTTTAAAAAGGAGGTGCCAATGACCGATCTTTTGCTTAAATACATGATGGAGCGTTTTAACGAGCAAGAAGCGCCTAAACCGAAACCGGGACCGCCCGGACCGGTCATTACCATTTCGAGGCAATTGGGGTGCTCGGGAAACGACATCGCCAAAAAGCTGATCGACCGTATAAATGCGGTTGTCCATGAAAAAGGTCGAAAAAAAACCTGGAAACACTTGAATAAAGAGATCATCGATCAATCGGCTAAAGAACTCAACCTGCACCCAAACCGTGTTAAAGAAGTGATGGATGCCAAGGAGCGCAACGCCATTGATCATGTGCTTTCATCACTTTATTCCAAATATTATAAAAGTGACCGCACCATCAAAAGAACTATTTCCGAAGTGGTGAAGTCCATTGCCATTGAGGGTCATATTATCATTGTCGGTAGAGGAGGTGTAGGAATTACCCGTGATATTAAAAATTCCTTTCACATCAGGCTTGAAGGCTCGGTTGAATGGCGCGCCCAATACATCAGCAAAAAACATGAAATATCGCATGACGAAGCTATCAAATACATCCTGGATATTGACCGCAAACGCGAAAAGATCATTGAAAGCTTTTGTTGTGAAGACGTTGAACCCCCTATTTATGATGTAATGTATAATTGCTGCACCATTCCGCAGGATGATATTGTCGATTCTCTCTTTACCATAATAAGCAAGAGAAATATGATTTAATAGCTGTTTTTCACAAATTTTCACTATATTGCACCCTGAATATCAGCAATCAGTTATATGAATACCACTTAGTACATATTAGGTAGCCTGATTGCCAAAGCATTTCCAAATCCATGAACGGTTGGGTGGAAATAAATAATAATGAAAGGGGTAAAATTATGCGACAATATTTTTGGGGGTTATTGCTTGTGAGCACTTTTATTTTAATCCACAGTTGTGATTTCAGGAAAAAGCAGGAACAGGAAAGGCCTGAGAAAACAAGCAAGGAGATCACACCCGAACGAATAACTTTCAAGTCGAATGATAACTTACTGATTACAGCACACCTATATGAAAACAGTAAGAATAATCCGGTGATGATACTCTGCCACCAGGCCGGTTATAACAAAATGGAATATGCTAAAATTGCACAAAAGCTTGTCAAAAAAGGATTTACATGCCTCGCCCTTGACCAACGCTCCGGTGGTTCCCTGAAAGGACATATTAATGAAACCCATGCCCGTGCGCAACGAAAAAATTATAAAACTTCCTATCTCGATGCCGAAAAAGATATAAAAGCAGCCGTTCAGTATATCAGCAGCCATTATGATACGCCCATTATTTTAGTCGGAAGCTCCTACTCTGCTTCCCTCGCATTAAAAATCGCCGCCGAAATGGAAGAAGTGAAAGCAGTGGCAGCCTTTAGTCCCGGCGAATATTTTGGCGATTGGCTCAAGCTGGAACCGGTGATCGCAGAACTGAAAAAACCTGTTTTTGTTACCTCCAGTCAAAAAGAAGCCGACGATGTATATAAGCTGATTAATAATGTAGGCTCAAAAATCAAACAGCAATATATACCAACCGATTTTGAAGGGGTGCACGGCGCCAAGGCCCTGTGGCCCGATTATGAGTACAGTGACAGATACTGGAAAGCATTTAACGATTATCTGAAAGCGATCAAAGATCAACTGGGTTAATTTACTCCTTTGATAAGATGGATCAGGTAATAGTCAGCCCTGGTAGCGGCCCATTTCTTATTGCCTATTTGTTTTTCGCATAGCTCCATTTTATGAAGAAATTTTTTCCTTTCTCCCAAGTAGGGTTCCATATAAGACGGCGGAATGAAAAAACCTACAGGTTTTAAAGCTTCCTTTATAAAATGAGGTTCAAAATAAATATAAAACCTCGTGGGCGTATAGTACCAGGTAGGAATAACCTTGGAGCCAATATTGATATAAGCCGGATTTTTAATCCATCGCCTTATCGATTTCCTAATTTCCAGTCGCAACAGAAAAAACAGGGTTTCCCACAGGCAGTAAGGTGGCATAACCGTGGCAATAAGGTGCCCTCCTTGTTTTAGAAGATGGTTTAGCTTATCAGATAAAATTTCCATATCCCCGGGAGAAACATTATTGAACACCCCAAAGTTAACCAGGATCAAATCATTATCTTTCGGTAGCTTCGTAGTATCTATATGATTGATATCAGCCAGTTGAAATTCAATATCCAGATCTCCCTGTGTTTCTTCCAGTTTTTGTCTGGCAACATCCAGCATGCCTTCCGAAACATCCGTGCTCAATATCCGGTGTCCCTTCCGAGCCAGGAAAATGGCATCTTCTCCGGTGCCTCCTCCGAATTCAAGTATTTTTAATGCTGTTCCGCTGTCAAACAACGCTTCTAAATAATCCCACACCTGTTTGCGCTGCAGCCATCCGGTTTGGGTAAATGAAAATACATGATCATAATATTGGGCTATCTGATCGAATACGGCTTGCATTTATCCTGCATTTTGCTGGCAAATATAGATTTATTCGAAAAGCACTCGCTTAGGATCAATCTTAATATGGAAAAAACTTTGCCGAAGAAGTTCGGCGCATTTACACCCAGGGAAGGATTGTCCCTCAACTATGGATGAAACGGGCCGTGGGCAAAAAATATCAAATGAGCGTATAATCGAAGCCACCCACGAGGCATTGAAGGTGATTAAGGAATAGCACGAATCGTAAATGAGGCTGCTTAGAAAAATTGTAAAGGGCCGTCTTTTCAGTGACGGTCTTTTATTTTTTTCACCTCCCGCTCTATCACCTTTGGGTAATATTCGTATTCCAATTGATGGACTTTCGCGGCAATATCATCAGGGGTATCATCAGGTTGAACCGGGCACCGGGCTTGGAAAATCACCTGGCCTTCGTCATATTTTTCATTAACATAATGTATGCTTATACCGGTTTCCGTATCACCGGAATTTTTTACGGCTTCATGCACTTTTTTTCCATACATCCCCTTGCCGCCGTATTTTGGCAATAGCGCCGGATGAATATTAAGCATCCGGTTCTTATAGGCCTTGATCAATTCTCCGGGAATCAGCCATAAAAAACCGGCCAAAACAATAAAATCGATAGTATGACCGGCAAGCGCATTAATTACCTCATTGGTATAATAAAACTGACGACGATCGAATACAAAGGTGTCGACACCCAGCCGGCGGGCCCGTTCTAGCACATAAGCCCTTGGTTTATTACTTAAAACAAAGTTTACATGAATTTCATTATGCTCCCGGAAATACCGAATAATCTGTTCAGTATTTGTTCCGTTGCCCGATGCAAATATGGCGATGTTGATCATACGTGTTGTTTTCATTATGAATACAAAAATAGGCATTTACGCCATTTTCAAGGCTTTTAAACGTTTTATCAAAAGTTTAAATTTCCTACAATACTACGAAATCTCAACCGTTTGAAAATGTGAAGTTTCCAAGGCTGGAATTTTACCGGTTTTCCTGTACAAATAATCATTTAACGCGCTGTATTTATGTTTGTTATAGGAGGGGGACCCAAAAATTAATAGTTTTTTTTGTTTTTAATTTTTTAATGTTATTTCTTTGCACCCTGTTTAACCAAAAACCATTGAATCATGGCAGATATTGAAGAAAGAGTAAAAGCGATTATCGTAGATAAACTTGGAGTAGATGAAAGCGAAGTAAAGCCGGAAGCAAGCTTTACCAATGATTTAGGAGCAGATTCTCTTGACACCGTTGAGATGATCATGGAATTTGAAAAGGATTTCAACATTGCAATCCCCGATGATCAAGCTGAAAAAATCAGTACTGTAGGAGAAGCTATCGAATACATTAAAAACAACACCAAATAAAAAACCACGGAAACTCGATGAGTTTAAAACGAGTTGTTGTTACAGGACTTGGTGCTGTTACACCATTAGGTAATAATGTTAACGAATATTGGGAAGGTCTGGTAAAGGGCGCCAATGGTTGTGACAAAATTACCCTTTTTGACACATCAAAGTTCAAGACCCAATTTGCCTGCGAGGTAAAGAATTTCGATCCGAAGGCTTATTTTGACCGAAAAGAAGCCCGGAAATATGACCGCTATGCGCAATTCGGTATGGTATCAGCTGATGAAGCCATCGCCAATGCAGGGATCGATATCAATTCCATTGATCCCGAGCGCGCCGGCGTGATCTGGGCCTCGGGGATAGGTGGATTAAAAACCTTTTTTGACGAGGTGGTATCATACGCCAATGGCGATGGCACACCCCGGTTTAATCCATTTTTCATCCCAAAAATGATTGCCGATATCACAGCGGGTCACATATCTATCAAGCACGGATTTATGGGTCCCAATTATGCAACGGTATCGGCTTGCTCTTCAGCAGCGAATTCACTGGTTGATGCCTTCAACCTCATCCGTTTAGGGAAAGGCGACATTTTCGTAAGCGGGGGTTCGGAGGCAGCCGTAAATGAAGCTGGTATCGGAGGTTTTAATGCCATGCATGCAATATCAACCCGTAACGATGACCCGAAAACGGCATCCAGGCCTTTTGATAAAGATCGTGACGGTTTTGTGCTCGGAGAAGGAGCTGGTGCTGTAGTTTTTGAAGAGCTGGAACATGCCAAAAAGCGTGGGGCCACAATCTATGCCGAAGTCGCAGGCGGTGGTCTGTCGGCCGATGCCTATCATATGACCTCACCCCACCCCGAGGGGAAAGGCGCTGTATTGTCGATGCGTTCGGCCTTGAAAGATGCAGGTCTGAATCCCGAGGATATTGATCACATCAATACCCACGGCACATCAACACCCTTAGGCGATATTGCTGAACCCAAAGCCATAGTTGAGCTTTTTAAAGATCATGCGTACACCATCAATATCAATTCAACCAAATCGATGACCGGCCATTTGCTTGGTGCAGCCGGCTCAGCAGAAGCTATTGCCACCATTCTAGCTGTGACCAATGATGTTGTTCCGCCTACCATCAACCACTTTACCGATGATCCGGAAATCGATAATAAGTTGAATTTTACATTTTATAATGCCGTTGAACGCACGATCAATACTGCATTAACAAATACTTTCGGGTTTGGTGGACATAACGCCTCCATTATCTTTAAAAAATATAAAGCGTAATCTTGGGTATTGCAGGAATAAAACCACTAAAAGCATA
This sequence comes from Bacteroidales bacterium, assembly GCA_021740045.1. Classification (GTDB taxonomy): domain Bacteria; phylum Bacteroidota; class Bacteroidia; order Bacteroidales; family JAIPAP01; genus JAIPAP01. The sequence goes on along the minus strand of JAIPAP010000006.1, from coordinate 50,372 downwards.
TTTTTCAAACCATAAGAGCCTTTATAATGCTATAAAAAATATTTTTGGGTATTACCCCGGAAATATTTTTTTGTATAAGCTCGCATTCAGGCACAAGTCAGCAGCCCAGGAATTATATAACGGAGTACGTATTAGCAATGAACGTCTTGAGTACCTGGGCGATGCTGTACTGAGTGCCGTTATTGCCGATTATCTTTTTCGCCGCTATCCATTCGAAGATGAAGGCTTTTTAACCCAAACCAGGGCTAAGATCGTGAGCCGTGCCCAATTGAATAACCTGGCCCGCCGCTTAGGTTTCGATCAGTTTATTGAAGCCGGTAATGATAATCATATTGTAAATCGCTACATGGAAGGCGATGCCTTCGAAGCATTTATAGGCGCTCTATACCTCGACAAAGGCTATGAGTTTGCCCAAAAGGTCATTGTTAACCAAATTCTCCAGCTTCACTTTAACATTGATGAGCTGATCAATAAAGACTTCAATTTTAAAAGTAAACTGATCGAATGGAGTCAAAGGGAGAAAAAAGAGGTTGAATTCAAGGTGATCAAAGAGGTAGGTTCAGGTTTTAAAAAGCAATATGTGGTGGAACTATACATTAATAACTCCCCGGTATGCCGCGGACAAGACTTCTCTATTAAAAAAGCCGAACAAAATGCCGCTGAAAAAGCTTGTGAAAAATTGGAAATAGGCAACCAATAATTGAATGATGACCCCCTCCGGCAAATTCATTACCTTCGCCATAAAGTGATTGCGAGGTATGGCCAAGAAATTAAAACTGGAAGTTGATTATTCGGAAGATTACCGCATCCTGGGAGTTTCATCCCACCTTAAGGATTACCGCATTGCCTTTTTCTTAAACAAAGTACTCGAATTCGACCTTCGAAAAACTACCGACTTTCTTTTTCAACAATCAGCTAATCAGCCGGCCCTGAATTATTCCTTTTATCATTACCGGACGCCCGATGCCTGGTTTGTTTATTCCATGATAGGAAACTTTAATGCCTATGGGCGATTGATCGTTTCGCTATGGCAATATGATTACATCATCTTTGTAAACGGTCCTTCCGAGGATCATGAAATAGAAACCTCCCTAAAAGCTATCAGGAGCATCCAGCATGTCCTTACGGCTAGCGAGATCCCTTTTGATAAGGTAAAAAATATCAATCATATCATCGCTGACATCGAAATGCATCTGATTAACAACAAATTGATCAATTAAGTTAAGCTATTGTTTATACTTATGTTAAATTGGAGCAAGGCCTGATTATCTTTGTTGAGGAGTACTATTTTTGTGTCAGGATAATTGGGGAGAAAATAAAGCATTATGAAAACCAAAATCGTTGCAACGCTGGGACCGGCTTCGTCATCAAAAGAATTAATAAGGGAGATGGTAAAGGCAGGGACCGATGTTTTCCGTATCAACTTTTCGCATGGATCGTACGAACAACATGCCCAAAACATTGAGAGCATTCACTGTGTTAACAAGGAACTCAAAACACATATCCCTGTTCTGGCTGATCTTCAGGGGCCAAAGATCAGGATCGGGCAGGTAAAAAACAACCGCATTTTTTTAACAAAAGGCAATGAAATAGATATTACCACCGAGGAGCTTACCGGTGATGAAAAAAAGATCTCCATCAATTACGAATCTTTTGCCAAAGATGTAAACCCCGGTGAGGATGTCCTGCTTGATGATGGCAAAATGCTGTTGAAAGTACTTTCCACTGATAAGGTCAACCTGGTAAAAGCGCGTATTGAACAAGGCGGGGTTTTGTCGTCGAAAAAAGGGGTGAATCTCCCCAACACCAGCCTTTCCCTGCCAAGTCTTACGGAAAAAGACCTTAAAGATGTAGAATTTATTGTCAACCAACGGGTGCAATGGATTGGTCTTTCGTTTGTTCGTTCAGCTACCGATTTAATCGAGTTGCGCCACCGGATAGCCCAGTATCATGTTAATCAGAAACCCTGGATTATGGCTAAAATTGAAAAGCCCGAAGCGCTTGACGATATCGATAATATCATTAAGGAAGCCGACGGTTTAATGGTTGCCCGTGGCGACTTGGGTGTTGAAATTCCCTTGCAGCAAGTTCCGCTTATTCAAAAGCAATTGATCAAAAAATGCCTGCAGGAATCCAAGCCCATAATTGTAGCCACCCAGATGATGGAAGGTATGATGACCAACATACGCCCCACGCGTGCCGAAGTGAATGATGTAGCCAATTCGGTTATGGACGGTGCCGATGCCCTGATGCTAAGCGGTGAAACCAGTGTGGGAGAATATCCGGTGCAGGTGGTGGAGACCATGCAAAAGATCATTAGCCATGTGGAATCATTTGAAGACATTTATTACAAACATAATATTCCCAGGCACCGCGAAGAGCGTTTTATATCAGATTCTATTCTTTATGCAGCCTGCGAAATGGCCCACCAGGTGCAGGCCAAAGCCATAGCGGCAATGACGCACTCGGGTTACTCAGCTATTAAAGTTTCCAGCCAGCGCCCTAAAGCCAGTATTTATGTATTTACCAATAATCATGGACTGCTAAGCACCTTAAACCTGGTTTGGGGTGTTAAAGGGTTTTATTATGATAAATTCATCAGCACCGACCATACCATTGAGGATATTAAATACAGGCTGTGTAAAGAGGGCCATGTTGCAGAAGGCGATTTGATCATTAACATCGCCAGCACGCCCATAGAAGAACAAGGACAAACCAATATGCTCAAACTGGGACGAGTGTGTTAAATTTAAAAAAGCTATGGACAACAGATGGAACCTTCGAGGAAAAAAGGCATTGATCACAGGGGGAACTAAAGGAATTGGCAAGGCAATTGCCCATGAGTTTGCTTCACTGGGAGCTGAAATCTACATAGTTTCACGCACCAAACAGGAAGTAGACCATATCATAAACGAACTAGCGGATAATGGTTATAAAGCTTTGGGTATGGCGGCCGATGTGAGCCGGAAAGAAGAGCGCCTAAATCTTCTCGATGATGTTACCGAAAAATGGGGAATGCTGGACATACTCATCAACAATGTGGGCACCAACATCCGTAAAAAGGCTGTTGAATACTCCGGTAACGAATATCAGCACATTTTACAAACAAATTTAACCTCAGCATTTGAGCTATCCGTTAAATGTTATCCTTTGTTATTAAAAGCTAAAAAAGGATCTGTTGTAAATGTTTCTTCAGTTTCGGGCTTAACCGCCATGCGAACCGGCGCTATTTATGCCATGACCAAAGCAGCCATGATACAAATGACCAAGAACCTGGCCCTGGAATGGGGCGAAGCCGGAATAAGGGTTAATGCAGTCGCTCCCTGGTACATCAAAACCCCGCTTACAGAAGGTGTATTGAATGATGAGAAATATTACGATGCCGTAATCGGCCGCACACCCTTGCGCAAGATTGGAAATCCCGAAGATGTTGCTGCTGCAGTTTCATTTCTTTGCATGCCTGCTGCTGCTTACATAACCGGACAATGCCTGCCAGTGGATGGTGGTTTTATGGTGTATGGGTTTTGAGGAAGAAGATAGATGGTAGATGGTAGAAAATAGAAAATAGAACCAGAACTGGTCAGTGCGACAATAAATTTTCCAGCTTTAATAAAGAGCATGGAGCATGGAGCATGGAGCATGGATTGCAGAGCATAAGTAAAATTCCCACTCAACATTCACATCTCATATCTTCATTCCCCAGTCTCTTCGAACGTCTCTAAAGTTTATTGGTCAAAATTTCCAACTAATAACTTGCTATCCTTCCTTTTCCTGTGGTTTAACTTTGCAGGTACTGATACCAAATATCGAATACAGTCCGCAAAAACCGGTCAGGGAGGTGATCAACATGATCAGGGCAACCACACCGAGAATGATTGCAGGTGTGCCGGAAATTACATTGGTGAAATACAATGCAGCCACAGCTACCACTATCAAAAGGCGAATAACCTTATCAATTGTTCCCATGTTCTTTTTCATATCACTTTTTTTTATGGATTTTTATACATGGGGGAAACATAAATTGATGGGTAAAGTTCACTTAGCTAAACAAATGCTCAATATCCTTCTTGGTAAGGTTTTTCACAAAACTACTTTCTTCGGTAATGATATCCTCAGCAAGGCTTCTCTTCCTCTTCTGCAAGTTGAGGATTTTTTCCTCAATGGTATTTTTGCAGATCATCCGGTAGGCAAAAACTTTTTTGTCTTGTCCAATCCGGTGTGTGCGGTCGATGGCCTGGGTTTCCACGGCCGGGTTCCACCAGGGATCGACCAGGTATACGTAATCGGCAGCTGTTAAATTCAGGCCATATCCACCTGCTTTCAAGCTGATGAGAAAAACACGGCATTCATCGGAATTTTGAAAATATTCAACCCGTTCCTGCCGGTCACGGGTGCTGCCATCAAGTGAGGTGTATGTAATGCCTTCACTTTCCAACCGGGTCCGGATCAGGTCAAGCATCTTAACGAACTGCGAAAAAACGAGCACTTTATGATTGGTGGTTTTCTCCATGATATGCCGGATTAATTCTTCAGCCTTTACCGATTCATCACCATAGTATTCATCGGTATTGACCAGCGACGGGGAATCGCAGATTTGCCTTAGTTTCAGGATACCGTCCAGCACATTAAATCGGGCTTTATTCATGCCTTCTTCTTCAATCTTACTGATTAACTGATTTTTGTATTTAGCTCTGAAAACATCATATATTTGTCGCTGGTGATCGCCCATTTCGCAATAAAGCTCCATTTCCGATTTTTCGGGCAACTCGGAGGCTACCTTTTCTTTGGTTCGCCTCAGAATAAACGGATATACCATCTTACGCAGTTCGGCCCGCAAATGTGTGCTCCCGTCCCCGTTCATGTTTTTGCCGTAAGTTTTTCGGAAAAAGTTGAAATTCCCTAACAGCCCTTTGTTGAGCACATGCATTTGCGAGAAAAGCTCAATGGTATTGTTTTCGATGGGTGTGCCGGTGAGCGAAAAGCGGTAATCGGCTTGAATCAATAAAGCCGCTTTAAACCGCAATGAAGATGGGTTTTTCATGGCCTGCGATTCATCGAATACAACCGTGGTAAAACGAAATTCATGCAGTTGTTCAATGTCGTTTACCATGGTGCCGTAAGTGGTGAGGATAACGTCTTTTTTCCTCCATTCCTTTTTTTCAAAATTCCGGGTATTTCCCCAATGCACATCGGTTTTCAGTTGGGGAGCAAATTTGGCAATCTCGTTTTCCCAGTTGAACAACAGGGTTGTAGGGCAAACCACCAGGTGCGTGTATTTTTTGCGTGGTTGTTGTTCTTTCAAGTGGAGGAAAAAGGCCAGCATTTGCACTGTTTTGCCCAGGCCCATATCATCGGCCAGGCAACCGCCAAAATTGTACTTAGCCAGGAAAGCCAGCCATGACAAACCCGCTTTCTGGTAATCACGCAATTCAGCTTTGAGTTTTGAAGGGGGATTTATGGCAGTGATCTCATTAAACGATTTGAGCAACTGCATTTTTTCAGCCAGTTCCTCGGCAATTTGCCCATCCGATTGCTGATCGAGCAGGGAGTGAATAATGGAAAACTGCGATTTTTGGAAAGAGACCTTATCCTCATCAATTTCCCCGAATTTCAAGGCGGTTTCGAACTTTCTGACAAAATCCTCCGGGAGCATTCCATACATACCATTGCCTATGGGTACCATTTTCTCTTTGTTGATCACTGCTTTCCGAAGGTCTTTCAGTGAAACCGGGTGATTGTCGTAATCCACCTGCATTTCCATATCAAACCAATCTTCACCCGATTTTATGGAATAACTTACACTGGGATGGGCCGGGTAATATTTAATGGATTTCAAATCCTTGAATCCATATACTTCGATCTCATGGGATTTGCATTGTTCATAAAAGTCAATAAACCAGTTGTCCTCCAGCATCTGTTCGGGTGATAAGTAATAGTAGTTGTCTTGCTGCTGTTGGTCAAAGGCAGAATGGGTGTTTTTGAACAAGTTTAAGAAATCCGTTTCGAGCTCCGGCTTGCGTTCATACTTAATGACCTGCTCATCTTTTTGGTGAAAAAGGTATCCTTCGGAAGGATGAACTGCACTGATTTCTTTTTCGTCATAGGCTAATACCGGAAAGAACATAATATAGCCGCTTTGTTCCTTGATGTAGATTTTCCTGTCGGGTTCAACATCCTGATGCGACTCCTTATTGGCATCGGCCAACTCCATTTCAACCTTATCATGAAAAAACTGAACAAACCGCTCAAATACAGCATTATAGTGCTCGCTCAAAAACCTGAGCTTTCCGGAATGCCCGGTATCCGAGAGGGAATACAGGTAAAGGGTGCCGGCATTATGCCAGGGAAAGATGATTTGGCCCTTTTTCAACAACCAAAAATAAGCAGTATCCTCCGGGCTTAAATCATGCTTTTTATCCTTTTGATAATAAGTGATATGAAGTTCCTGCAGAAGCTCATTGGACGTTTGTTTAATTTTAGCCTTCATGGGGTCTTCCGAAATATAAACATGCCGGCAATCCTTAAGCTTCATGTCCAGACCGTCATCCTCGAAAATATAGGTCAAACTACCGGATAATCTATTTAACAAAGGATTGAGGATATTGAGCACCCTCAGCATATTGATATATTCATAGGGGTCTTCGTAATAATCAAAATACTGAATTTTTGCCATAACTTTGTAGAGCTTTCCGGCTTCCCTGATGATATCATAATCCTTTGCCCTGGCCAATTCTAAGAATACCGTGTTTTCAAGCGGGTTTTCAATTCTTTCAAAATGGCTTTTTATGCGGTCTTTATTCTTGTTCATTTTTCCAAAAGCCGGAATCACTTCCAAATCGGGAACAGGATGATCAACATATTTGAATTTAAGCACATAGGCCAACCCCAGCTCCTGAAAATCATCCATTACCGGGGGTTCCACTTGCTCAGGGATCACCTTGGCTTGGGGTATTATATCAAGCTCATGTTTCAATAGCAGAGAACCGTGAGTCTGCATTAGGTAAATGTCGCGGTTTTCAAAGTAAAACTTAAAAAGCTTTGAATATTTATTAACAACCTCTTCCGAAAGCCCCAAATCGTCGATAATGGCCTTTTTCTCATAATACCAGTTCAGGGATTGTTCCAGGGCGTCTTCACCCTTATTTGTATGGAGGTAGCGAAATGCTGCCAGCTTATGTTTGCAAAGCGGAAAACGTCCTTCCTTGCATTTGCAGGATGTAATGACGGATGTGTCCTGTTTTTCCACCTTGAAACTTACCGGATAAGAATGTCTTCCGCTTTGCAGTTTTACCACAATTTCGCCTTGTTCGATCTTCTGTAGTTCAAAACCGGCATTTTCTTCAAGCCGTTTAACTTCACCTTTTAAGCGAGGTGGTGTGTTACCCGATATCCATTCCTCGGTAAGCAAGGGAATTACTACTACGGTATTCGACTGGTCCAGGGCAAATATGGGTGTATTCTTGTTATGAACATGTTGCAGTAACTTGTAGGCTGCCGCTGCCGTATGTTTACATAGTCCCCAGTTGTAGGGACATGAACAAGTACTTTTAAGCAAATTATTAAAGGTAAGCTCCACCTTGTAGGTTTTATTGGATGCCGAAGCGAGCACATCCACTTCTATTGTAACGTTTTCATTATTCACCCGCCAGGATTTTACATGTCCTTTTTCGAATAAATGCGCACCCCGGGCATGCGAGCCAAAATCAATGAATTCCAGCATCATCGATAATTTGGTCTTTACCTGTGAATTATGGAATGATTGAGCCATAATATTCTTTCTTTCTACAAAAATATAAGGGATCGTATAAAGAAACGGCGGTGTTGAAAACTTTTGAATACTATTTTAATGCAGGTATAGGGTTTCCAACCGTGAAGCTGCACCTTTAGACCTGGGAAAGGTTTGCAAACCTTGTGCAATTGTTCTATCTATCCAGCCTCTGGCAAGTGGATTTAAAATCTCTTTACAAACGAGGGGTTTTATTGGGCACGCGTTAAGCACCTGCATTTGATAAGGCCAGTACATTGAAGAAATGAATTGCAATTAGCCTGAAAGTCGAGTAGGCACAGGGAGTTTCACCCCATGCCTCTCACAGAACCGTACGTGACAGTCTCCCGTCATACGGCTCCTATCATACAAACTATACCAAATGGTAACCGATACTCCAGTGGTAGAACAAATAAGGATAACGGCGATAGATAAACTTTAGGTAAGCTATCGCTTTCCGTTTCTTGCCTCTAAACCTTTTGTACCGGTTCATAATCCATTTTATCAGTCGGTTGTGCAGTCGGTGGAAAACTTTCGACATTGCACGGGAACGGAATCCATCATAGTATTGGACCCATCCCCGTATTTTGCTGTTCAGTAAATCTGCAATCTCCTGCCACGATTTGGCCCATCTGTCGAAACGAGTGCGTTTAATTTCCTTAACGATCTTCGAATACGATTTCTGGCTTATCTTGCAGTCATACCCCAGGGACATATCCCCATGTTTTGACCACTTGCTTTCAGGGCGAAAACTGAAACCGAGAAAATCGAATTTTACCCTTTTCCCTGTTAGAACTGGTTTTCGCTTACTAGCCTTGCAGTAAACCACATGAGTCTTTTCCGGGTGTATGGTTAAATTGCAATCTGACAGCCTTTGTTTGAGTTTTCCCAGAACATACAGCGATTGTTTTTCACTTACGCAATGAATGACGATGTCATCTGCATAGCGTACAAAGGTAATGGTTGGAAAGTGCTTGGCCATCCATTTGTCAAATGTATAATGAAGGTATAGGTTAGCCAGTAAAGGACTGATAACACCGCCTTGTGGAGTGCCTCTGCCTTTCTTTTCTTCTAATTCACCATTAGCCTTGGCTATTGGCGCTTCTAACCATCTCTTTACATACATGTTGACCCATTTCTCCTTGGCGTGCCATTCAAGGGCGGTTAACAGCTTCTTGTGATCGACATGATCAAAGAAGGCCGTTATGTCAAGGTCGATTACCCAGGCATATTTGCGGGCATTTTCCCTGACTTTTGTCAAGGCTTGATGCGCATTCCTGAATGGTCGATACCCATAGGATGATTCATGGAATTCCTTTTCCAGTCTTGGTTCCAGGTATTCCTTTATCACCTGTTGGGCAATCCTGTCGGAGACTGTCGGGATGCCGAGCTTTCTTTTCTTCCCGTTATCCTTGTTAATCTCCTGTTCTTTGACTGCCGGTGGGAAATAGCTCCCTGAAGCCAGCCGGTTCCAAAGTTTATACAGGTTGTCCGAGAGGTTCTCCTCGAACTTTTGGATGCTCTCATTGTCAACTCCTGCACTTCCTTTGTTCGATCTGACTTTCTTGTAAGCCTTCCACACCATTTCCTTACTGATGGGTAAGGGTTTTGTTTTCTCGTTAAAAATCCTTCTCATCTGATGAGTTGTTTATAAGTTGAAAACTGTATGATTGAACCCCTTCGCTCCACTTCCGTTACAGAAGCTTCTTCGCTACTACGAGTTCATCCGCCACCTCTTGCTGCATTAGTAATTGCCTTGCTTTTACGCTTGTACTTTCCTTTTTGCATCAGCAAGAGGCTTCCCGTGTTCCGCAAACAAGCCTGGATAAAAGTCATGCCTTCTTAACAACGTCTACCACATAGCCAGTAAACAGGTTCCCGCTATGCTTATCCCACTAACCGCGCGAAATCGTGGTTTTGGCAGATAGTTTAGATTTCTCGATGCTTCATCAAAGGTTCACTTTCGTTCATCTCTTTTATCCGCACATGACTGATAATCGTTCAGCCTTTTCTGTTTTCGCTCAACACACAAGAATCACTTCCCATGCATTAAAACAGTTGTTTGAAGCCGCTCCCTGCAGAGAGACTCCGGTGGGCCCGCTCCACCATCTTATTTGCAGTTATGTAAAGAACGCTTTACTCACGGCACACCGCGCGCCATCGAACTGTTCTGCGTTAAGCTTACGGATAAGGATTTTCATTGTGCATTCTATATCCTGAATAAAATACGCTTCTCCGGCATCTCTATCAATTACTAATTTTTCTTCAGAACTCCACAACCCGTTGGCTGGCGCGCGTTTGCAACGCGTGCCGATTGATTTCACTCGCTTTTAGCGAGATAACACACGGCCCATTGGTAAAAAAACCAATCCTAATGTTGGTAAACAATTTTTCCATCTCGTTCAAAACGAGGGAATTTTATGGGTACGCGTTAAGTCCCTGCAATCCAACGAGCCAGCGCATTGAGGAAACCAAATGCACTCCGCCTGAAACGTGCTCCAGCTCACTGTTCTGCAAAATACTGATTGCCGAGGGATTGTCTCAGGCGTCCTACGTACCACTCTATAATACCTTATTATCAGCTTGAATACGCTAATATGCGTAAAAAATGAAACGCCGAATATTCATATACCCGCCAGAATAATCCAGTTTTATATAGGTAAATATTTTTCTGATCTTCGTTTTCCAGTATTTCTTTTACCTGCATAAAAAAAATTAAAATCCCGCCACAGGCGGGATTTTAATGGTCAAATATTCAAACCAGCCGGCTGGCAGGTTGTCAATTAATCGTTCTTTAGGCAACGCACGTAAAAACTGTAATCCTTGCTGCAAGCATAGCGGCCCACTTTTTCTTTGTGGTAAAGCAAGTAGCGGTACCAGGCGTAAGAACCATCACTCTCCGATGAGGACCACCAGAAGCCGTAGTAGCCAAGATCGTAGAACCAGCCACCGGAATCCAGGTGGCCTGCTGGCAAGCCCGTAAAACCAAAGGCATCGGAGCCGTTGCCGTTATCTTCCCAACCGCTGGTGCTTTTCAGGTTGTAGCCGGCATCGTAGCCGCGGCTTCCAGTATATTCCCATTCGGGATCGGGGTAGCCATACTGGCTATCTACAGTGCCTTCCAGCATCATCCATTCTTCATCAGAGGGGATATGCCATCCTTCGGGGCAAATGCCCTGGGTTCCCTGCTGAATGGTGTATTGCATCATTTCACCCCACAGGTAAAGGCCACCCAGGGTATCACAATTCACAGGGTCATCATCATAACAATATTTTTCAAGGGTACCGTTATCCTGCATTTGATCTACACTGGGAATCATCGCCCCAATATTCAGGTTTTCGGCCATCCAGCATTGGTCTCCAATTTGAACGGCTTCATACTCCTGCCCGTCGCGGGGGTCGGTGAAGGTAGCAGGGCAGCTAGTGGTTTCTTCTGCTGTAGTAAAACTCCATACCGGTCCTTCAGTAGTGTTTCCCTGGTCATCATGGGCAACGATTCTCCAGTAATAGGTGGTGCTGTATTCCAAGGTATCGGGACCATAGATAGTTTCGGTTATTGCTGTGGCAACCTGCTGGGGGTCTTCATTCATTCCAAAATACACATCATAAGTAAGCGGGTCCTGCTCCGGATCGGTGCATTCCCAGAAAAGTGTGGTAATAATGGATTGACCGGAAGCGCCATCTTCAGGCAATGGATTAAAGGGATAGACCGGGGGTAAGTTTTGGCCGGGCTCATGTTTTAGGCAACGTATAGATAACCCGCCATCATTAGAATTATACTGGCGGTATACCTGTTCGCTACTGGAACCCATGAACCTGATCCAGGAAGTCCAGGGACTATTTTCTGATGAGGACCACCAATAACCCCATTGACCAATACCGTAAAACGTGCTACTGATTGTCCGTTCTCCCGCCGGCAAGGCCGCAAAGCCAAAGGCATCGGAGCCGTTACCGTTGGCATACCAACCGCTAGTGCTTTTTAGTTTATAACCAGCATCAAAACCTCGCCAACCTTGTGTTTCCCATTCGGGATCAGGATAACCGTACTGGCTATCTACCATACCTTCCAGCATCATCCACTCAACGTCTGTAGGGATATGCCATCCGGGCGGGCAAATGCCTTGTGTCCCCTGCTGGGTGGTGTATTGCATCATTTCATCCCACTGGTAAAGGCCACCTAGGGTATCACAATTCACAGGGTCATCATTATAACAATATTTTTCAAGGGTATCGTTATCCTGCATGTCATCTACTCCTGGGATCATAGAGCCAATATTCAGGTTTTCGGCCATCCAGCATTGATTACCAATTAACACCGCTTCGTATTCCTGTCCATCGCGGGGATCTGTATAGGTTTCCGGGCACTCGGGTGCTTCTTCTGTGGTAAAACTCCACACCGGACCTTCAGTAGTGTTGGCATGGTCATCATGGGCTATGATTTTCCAGTAATAAGTGGTGTTAAATTCCAAAGTCCCCGGAACATAAGTGGTTTCGGTTAATCCGGTGGCAACCTGCTGAGGGTTTCCATTCATTCCAAAATACACATCATAGGTAATCGGGTCTTGGTCCGGATCGGTGCATTCCCAGGAAAGTGGGGTAATAATGGATTGAGCGGAAGCGCCATCTTCAGGTGATGGATTGGAGGGCTCGGCCGGGGGTTGGTTTTGGCCGGTCTCATACTTCAGGCAACGCATGGAGAAAGCGAAATTCTTATCGTTATCGTAGCGGTACACCTGCTCATTATCGTAAAAAAGGGAACGGCCCCAGGCGCTCGTAGAATCACCACCTACAGATGATGACCACCAGTTACTGCCGTAGCCAAGAAAATAGAATGAATTATTGGCATTCCGGTAGCCCGCCGGCATGGCTGTATAACCAAAGGCATCGGAACCGTTGCCGTCGTTATACCAACCGTTAGTGCTTTTCAGGTTGTAACCCGCATCATAACCGCGCCATCCGGTTTGTTCCCATTCGGGATCGGGGTAACCATACTGGCTATCTACTGCACCTTCAAGTATCATCCATTCCTGGTCGATAGGAATATGCCATCCGGGCGGGCAAATGCCCTGTGTTCCCTGCTGGGTGGTGTATTGCATCATTTCATCCCATTGGTAAAGACCGCCGTATTCGTCGCAGTTGGCTTCATCGTCATCATAGCAGTATTTTTCAATGGTTCCGTTGTCCTGCATGTCATCTGCACCGGGAATCATCTCCCCAATATTCAGGTTTTCGGCCATCCAGCATTGGGTACTAATTAACACCGCTTCATATTCCTGCCCGTCGCGGGGGTCAGTGAAGGAGGCCGGGCATTCAGGAGGTTCTTCTTCAGTGGTAAAACTCCATACCAGACCTTCGGTAGTGTTGCCCTGATCATCATGGGCAACGATTTTCCAGTAATAGGTGGTGCTGTATTCCAAGGTACCGGGATCATAGATAGTTTCGGTTATTGCTGTGGCAACCTGCTGGGGGTCTTCATTCATTCCAAAATACACATCATAGGTAATCGGGTCTTGGTCGGGATCGGTGCATTCCCAGGAAAGTGTGGTAATAATGGATTGACCGGAAGCGCCATCTTCAGGCGATGGATTAAAGGGATAGCCTGGGGGTAAGTTTTGGCCGGGCTCATGTTTTAGGCAACGTATGGAGAAACCAAAATCCTTAGTGTTAGTGCCGCGATTTACCTGCTCATCATAGTAAAGGAGAGAGCGGCCCCAAGCACTCGAATTATTAGCCTGGGATGAAGACCACCAGGTACTGCTGTAGCCAAGATAGTAGAAAAATCCATTAAAATTCTTGAAGCCCGCCGGCAAGCCTGCAAAGCCAAAGGCATCGGAACCGTTACCGTTGCCCTCCCATCCGCTGGTGCTTTTCAAGTTGTATCCGGCATCGAAACCACGTAATCCGGTTTGTTCCCATTCGGGATCAGGATAGCCGTACTGGCTATCCACAGTACCTTCCAGCATCATCCATTCTTCATCGGTTGGAATATGCCAGCCAGGCGGACAAATACCTTGCGTCCCCTGCTGGGTGGTATATTGCATTATTTCATCCCATTGATAAAGGCCGCCGTATTCATAGCAGTTGGCTTCATCGTCATCATAGCAGTATTTTTCAATGGTTCCGTTGTCCTGCATATCATCTTCGCCTGGAATCATAGTGCCTATATTCAGGTTTTCGGCCATCCAGCATTGGTCGCCGATTAGTACCCCCTCATATTCCTGCCCGTCGCGGGGGTCGGTGAAGGTGGAGGGGCATTCGGGCTGGCTTTGGCCGGGATAAATTAATTCACCATCACCCAGCATTTTTACCAGGTAAAACTCCCCGGGCTGGGCTTCGCCTATGCCGTTGATCCAGTTGGGGCCTATCTTGTTTATCACATTGCCATACATATTGCGTATAAACTCAAGGTCATCACCAATTATGCTTTCAAAAGCTTCCATGGCATCCAATGGCTCCGCAGGCAGGTAGCTTACAAACCGGTATCCGGCCTGCACGGGTATCGGAGTGGCAGGGTCGATTACATCGCCATTCAGGGTGAGGGTTTCGGCTCCGGTCATCTTGAATAAATAGCCTTCAGTTGTATTCCAATCACCTATGCCGTTGATCCAGTTGGGGCCAACCTTTTGGATGATCTCACCCTGGGCATTGCGGATAAATTCTACATTATCGCCCAGCACTTCTTCCAGCACCACCAGCATATCAGGATCATCCGGCAGGATGTGGGAGGATACAAAACGGTAGCCGATTTCCAATTCAATGGTTTGGCTGGCACGGCCGTTTTCTTTAGGGTTGCTGTTTTGCCCGAAAATAAAGGTACAGGCAAAAAATGCGGCAATAATTAGTACTGCTCTTTTCATAATTATTAGAATTGGTTACTCATTAGTATGATTATGTTATTATAAATTTAGTTGTTATCAGGGCAATTCAACCTTTTTTATAATAGTAAAGCAGTGGCAGGGTATAGTATAAATAGCAAAGTTTCACCTTCAAAAAAATGTTATATCCGTTGTAAATTTAATACAGATCATCATAAGATGCAAATTTTGATGAAATTATTATATAAAAGCTCCTATGTAAAGCAAGAATGTTCTATATCAGAGTATAAGCAAGAAATCATATTTGAAAATGGAGGAGATAAAACCGAAGCTAATGTGTATAAAGCTAATTATGGCGCTTTTAAAAAGCTTTAAGAAAATCTCGTTCAAAACGGGAGAGTTAACCAGGTACGCGTTAGGCCACTGCAAGACAAGGCCTTGGAACATTTACAAAACCATTTGCAAGCCGCCTGAATCGCGCACCAACTAACTGCAAAGAAAAAAGTCGTAGAAACTCATCATTCAAAAATCCACAAAATCCCTATATTTACCCCGGAAAAATCAAATTAATCAATCAAATAAATAACCATGAGAAGAATTGTTTTTATACTACTCGGTTTACTCCTCAGCTTTCAGCTTGCGAAAGCTGATCCGGTCAAAGATTTGATCAAAAAGGCAGGCTGCGCTAACGACTATCCCAACCAGGACCTGCTGGTAGTGTTCGACAGCACCCATGCCGATGTGCAGGAAAGCGGCCTGAGTTACGTAAACATGCACAGGCTTTATAAGGTGCTCACCCCAAAGGGAGCGCTGGATGTAAATGCCATTGAGTTCGGTTATGACCCGCTTTCGGCTTATGTGGATATTAAAAAGATCGTGATACACCGCAAAGACGGCAGTACTGAAGTGGTGGATACCAGCAAGGTGAAAGACTACCCGGCTCCGGCGCGAATGATCTATTGGGGCGCCCGCGAAAAGTTGCTGGAAGTGGGCCGCCTGGAACCGGGCGATGCCGTGGAGGTTTTTCTTTTCCGCAAAGGTTTTACCTATGCCCTTTTGCAGCAGGATGATGATGAACGCTACATCCCACCCATGCGGGGCCATTATTACGACATTGTCGAATTCTGGAACTCCAATCCGGTTAAGGAAAAGGTTTATGAAGTGCGCATTCCTAAAGACAAGTTTCTGCAGTATCAATTCTACCATGGTGAAGTACAATCGAAGGTGAGGGTTGATGGCGATGAGCATATGATCTATAGCTTTTCCAAAAAGGATATCACACCTTTTGACCGGGAGCCACGCATGGTAGCCACTTCCAATGTCGCTCCCAAACTGCTGCTTACCACCAGTCCCGATTGGGAAGCTAAATCGCGCTGGTTTTACGGCGTTAATGAAGATTACGGCAGCTTTGAATGGACCCCGGAGATCAAGGCCAAAGTGGATGAATTACTGGAAGACGCCGACACCGAAATGGATTCGGTTTCCATCCTTACCCATTGGGTAGCCGATAACATCCGTTATTCGGGGCTTTCCATGGGCGAAGGCGAAGGTTATACCCTTCACAAAGGCGAAACCATTTTCCGCGACCGTTGTGGAGTTTGTAAGGATAAAGCCGGTATGCTCATCACCATGCTACGGGCCGCCGGCTTCGAGTCGTATGCGGCTATGACCATGGCCGGTTCCCGCATCGAGGACATCCCGGCCGATCAGTTTAACCATAGCGTCACCCTGGTGCGCCTTTCCGATGGCAAGCTCCATCTGCTCGACCCAACCTGGGTGCCTTTCCTTAGGGAGTTATGGTCGAGTGCCGAGCAGCAGCAGAATTATCTGCCCGGCCTCCCGGAGGGGCATGACTTGGCAAAAACCCCTATATCACCACCCGAAGATCATTATTTCAGAATAACCGGTGAATCGGAAATTGAAAAAGACGGAACCCTGAAAGGAAGCTTCACCCTCACTGCCGAAGGTCAATCGGATGCTGCCATCCGCCGTATGTTTACCTCCGGTTTCCGGCAGCAATGGGAAAAGAACCTGAAGGCGCAACTGCTGCGGGTAGCACCTAATGCAGAAATTAAAAAAATGGATTACGGCAATCCGTATGAATACATGGAGGGCCCCATTGAGATCACCATGAAGTACAGCATCCCGGATTATGCCACCATCACGGATGACGAGTTGATCTTTACCCCGCTGGTTGCCAAAAAGCTATTCAGCAGGGGGATGTCACATCTGTACTTCTCCACCAATATAAAAGAGCGTAAATATGCCTTCCGCGACCGTTGTTCCCGCCTGGCTGAGTTAAAGGAAACCATCGAACTGCCCGGTTATGAGCATATTGTTTATCACCCTGAAAATGGAAAAGGAGAAGGCAGCGGCGCTGATTATGAGGTAAGTTACCGCCTGAACGGTGACAAACTCATCATGGAGCAAAACCTGAGCTTCAAAAAACGGGTTTATAAGCCCGAAGACTGGCCCTCGTTCCGCGAAGCTGTAGCCAAGCAAAAAGAATTTGCCGAAAATCCTGTCATCCTGAAAAAATAAGTTAAACTGTTAAAAATGCGCATCATGAAGAAAAGATATATATTTCTGTTGATCAGCCTGGCTTTTGGAATGCTAACCGTGCAGGCAAACAAAGAACCTGACGCCCGTTTTCATAAAATCATCAAGGAGTATACCCTGCATGAAGACGGCAGTTTTGATTTTCATTATTACAAAAAGCTGGAGATCAAAACTCATTTCGCTTTTAACCGGCTTTATGGCGAACCCTTTATCGTATATAATCCCGAATACCAGGAAGTGGAAATCAACAAGTCGGTAACCACCATGGCCGATGGCACGAAAAGGCCCTCGCCCGAAAATGCCTTTAATGAGGTATTACCCCGCTGGGCCGACGGCATTCCGGCTTACAATCATTTGCGGGAAATGGTTGTGACCCACACCGGCCTGGAAGTTGGCGCGACCATTGAACTTGATTATGTGTTGCATAGCAATAAAGACTTCATGCCCTTTATGATCGGCAATGAAGTGCTTTCGGAATCCTCGCCGGTGGATGAGGTGAAGGTGATCGTTAAGGTACCCACAGGAAAAAACCTTAGGCATGTGCATTACAACTTTGCCGGAGAACCGGACAAAACCACCCAAGACGGCATGGATGTATACACCTGGACTGTAACTGACCTGGCAGCCCGTTCAAGGGCGGCTCATCAGCCGGAAGATGGGCTACATCTCCCGCGCATCATGTTTTCCACGGCTCAAAACCTGGAAGCCGAGTATGTTTTCCTCACCGGTCAGCAGGCATTTAAAGCCGAACTGGATGATCAGATCAAAACAGCCGTTGAAAAGGCAAAGGCAGATGCCAAGGATGAATGGGACCTGACGATTAAGCTTCATCACATGGTAGCGGATGAAATGGAGGATTACAACATACCCATGCATCACATAGGTTTCCGTGCCCGCACCCCAAATGAGGTTTGGAAAAGCAATGGAGGTACGCAGGTGGAAAAGGCCGTCCTGCTCTCGAAAATGTATGAAGAAGCCGGGATTGAAGCCTTGCCTTGTGCCGTATTCAATAACCGGTTTTATGATAAGGGATTGGGTAACCTTTCAAGCATGAAAGAAGTGATTGTTCATCTCCCGGAAGATGATGATAAAGATCTTTATCTGTATTCTGAAAAATCCACCGATCAAAACCTGGCTTATGATCTGTTTGGTCACCGCCTGGTCGACCTGAAGCCCGGCAAGGCCATGCGTTCGCATGATGTGAATGAACCGGAAAATGAACTAAGCATGGAGGTAAGCCTGCGCATCGATGAAGACCGGAATATAAGCGGCTTTTCTACTGTGGAATTGGAAGGGGCACATAATCCATATTTTAAATTGGTGGATAACAATGAAGCATGGTATGGATATTTAAATGGTTTATCCAAAAAACATGTTAAGGATGTCCGGATTTTAACAATGGATCAGGATGAAACCGGGGTGCAATTTGATTTTGAGCTGAAGGGCATCATGAGACAGCAGGCCAATTATCTATTCCTGGGCGTGCCTTCATTCCGGAAAGGCGTTGCTTCCTGGCATATGGAAGGCATGGCGGCTGAGCGCGAAGTTCCTCTCGAGGTGCCGCAACCGATGGAAGAAGAATATGAACTGGAAATTGAAATCCCGGAAGGCTGGACATTGGTTACCCCGGGCAAGGAGTTGGAAATGGAAACCAGCTTTGGGAAACTTGAAATTAAGATTGAAGAGGAAAACGGCAAAATTTATATGGAACGATCCATTGAAATCGAGGCCGGCCAAATCTCGCCTGCGCAATACCCCGATTTCAGGAAGATGATGAATGCCTGGAATGACGACAAAAATCAGCAGTTGATTTTTAAGGAGTAGGCGGTTAAGCAGAAAAGTGGGTTGCGAAGTGGGAAGGTTATGGTATGATTTGTTTTGATGTTAACCGATAACGTTTCAAGAGCGCCTCGCAACCCACCGGCTGGCGAGCGTTTGCAGCGCGTTCCCTGCTGGCGCGGATTTCAAATCCGCGCCCGACATTATACACAATTCCAACGGCTTCAAACCCTTGTTGCAGCCAAAAGGAGCGGATTACAAATCCGCTCCAGCTAAAGCCCTGGCAAAAACCTCGTTCCAAACGATGAGCTTTACCGGGCACGCGTTAAATTCCTGCATCACGATGCTTTAGAACAATTACTAATCCTTAGCACAACCCGCCTGAAACCCGCGCCAATACTCGTCTTTGCAAGAATATTGGGCTGAAGTGTAACAACACTTACCCATACAATTGCTCAATTCTTATTATTATGAAACCCGCCCGCTGGCGCGCGATTGCATCGCGTGCTAACTAAATGTCTCCATGTTTCCTATTTACTTCATTTTTCAATTTATAAGGGCGATTAAACGCTTCCTGGGAAACATTGAAGTATTCCGATAGCTTTCGAATTGTCGATTTTGATAAGCCCTTGTGGTAATTTAAAATTTTAGAAACCGTAGCTTTTGAAAGGTCTAAAATGTTAATCAGGTCTTTTGACTTGAGCTTATGTTCATCCATTAAGGCTTTAAGCAAGGAAATAGGATCCTTATCATAAAACGAATTATGTTCTTCATCCCATTTATCAATGAGCAACGATAACAGCTCTATTTCTTCCTGGTCTTGTTCACCGTAAACTGTCACCAATTCTTCCAGTATTTCGCAATACCGGTTATATTGGTCCTTGCTTTTGATTACAGTATACTTTAGGGTTTTTGTTTCACTCATTTCTCTTCATTTCACTAATATAATTGCACTGTGTATTGATTTCCTTTATTACAAAGCGCTGTATACTCTGCATGAGTACCTATCCATTTTACGAACAAATGAACTCTTGTTTTTCCAAAATAGTAGCGGCAAATCAGTCTATAATTGTTACCACCAATATTAAATACTACACGATTAGAACCTTTTCCAAGAATGTCAGCACTGTTAAATGTTGCAATTATATCTTTGGGTAAATTCCAATCGGCTCTATACAAAATTGAGTACCAAGTCTCAAACGATGCTTTACTTCGTGCATTTTTAATAATATAATCCTCAATTGTTTGTTTCTTGATCAAGTGCACTCTCATATCCTTAACGATAAAAATATACGGATTGTTTCACAATGTGAAACTTTCTCAGAAAGTTAATATGGATCCTGCCTTACATAATAAGTAACTTCCTATTCAATACCAACCCCTCCCTGCTATAAAACTTCAACAAGTAAATTCCAGGTTTGAGGTCTGATACATTTAATGTTTTATGGGATTTGCCATTCATTGCAACCTCGTTGATTTTATGACCGGCTGTTGTGTATATGCTGAAATACTCCATTCTCCTGCCGGTTTCAATATGCACTTCATTGCCGGCAGGATTGGGGTAGATATTAATTGTCATCTTTTTTAACTCATCAGGGATCATTGTTAATTCATCTCCTGAAATTTCTACCAATTGGAAATCTGCACGAGTAGTAACGCATAAAATATTCGAGGAATCGGATTCCTGACCATTGGGTAAAAGTTGAGTAACATAGCAGCAATACTCTTCCCCGGGGTTATAGTTGATGGAGTCGACATATGTATTGCCCATAACCTGTTCAGCTATCAAGCCTTCATCAAGTTTATAAACATTAAAGCCCGGTTCGTAAGGTTGTGAATTAAAGGCAAGGTCGATTATGCTGTATTCGCCGTCAAACTGGGGAAACACCGGTTCATCCCAGGCATCGCCGTACCAGTTAAGATAATTAGCTTCAAAGTCCTCCACTTCCATTTGCTCGGCCTCCAGCCATCCTTTGAAGGAAACCGGATTGCCTGGGGTAAAACCATCTCCGCTCATTAGGGTGCTGTATACGAGCATATCATTTTCAAAAGTGTTCAGGGAATCGGGCGCACGGATAAGCGTAGTTGCACCCACCATTATACCCCCGTCAAAAACAGCTACTTCATCACCTATGCCCATGTTTTGCCCGTTGTGGGTAATCCCGGATAGAAATACGGTCCAAACCGGATCACCGCCATATCCGCCTTCAAACTGAAAATGGTAGATGCGGTCACTTCCTGTGATGGGTTCCCAGGTGAGGGTAACATAGTCGGGGCCGGGTTCAAGGTTGAGCATAGTTGGTCCCATTGGAAGCAGTGTAAAATCCGCTGTGGTAGTCTCGTTTTCCAATACTTCTACGCCTGACTGTATTTGGTTTTCATAGCCAAAAATTTCAACCGAAATATCATACGTCCCGGCCTCGACATCCTCGAAAGCATATGTTCCGTCTTCACCGGTAATAGCTGATATGCCGGTGCCTTCAATCGTTACTACAGCATCAGGTACAGGATTATAGTTTTCGGCAATGCTTACTGTGCCCTGAATAGATCCGGTTGGCGGGTAAAACCATGCACATTCAATATTCGACCGGTAAGACTCCTCACAATTGGGCAGCATTTGGGTCACATAATAACAGTATTGCCCCTGTGGGTTTTCAAGGGTATCGGTATAAGAAATTCCCGTCAATCCTCCGGCAATAAGTCCTTCATCAATGGAATAAACATTAAAGGTAGGTGTGTAGGGATCGCTAAACTGCAACCCGACGATGCTGTATTGAGCTTCTCCTTCGGGAAATACCGGTTCCGCCCAGGCATCACCATAGGGATCATAATAGGTAGCCTGGGCGTATTCGTAAATCGTATTGGTTTGCTCATCATAGGCCTTGAAGGTTACGGGATGCTCAGGTGTATATCCATCACCATTCTGCAAAGTGCTCCAGGCGATCAAGTCATTTTCAAACTGATTTTCGGCGGTGCAGATTTGATCCAGTGTAAAAGCCCCTACCAAAACCTCACCATCAAATACCCCCACTTCATCACCGGCAATCATATCCTGACCATTTATGGCGGCCTGGCTTATGAATATGGTCCAACAGGGATCGCTGCAATCGCCATAAACAATCCAATATCCTGTACGATTGGAACCGCCTATTGGCTCCCAGGTAAGTGTAACCTGACCAAATATGGGTTCGGCACTGAGTAACTCGGGGGCAAGCACTTCAGGTGTCATAATAAAGTTTACCGAGGTGTTCAGACCTTCTTCAACAACCACACCTGTTTTGGTCCGGGTGTAATAATCATCGGCTGTGGCGGTAACAGTATGAGTGCCGGGCTTCACTTGCCCGATGGCATAGATTCCGTCACTGCCGGACATATCCGATAAGGCTGTTCCTTCAACGGAAACTATCACGCCCAATATAGGTTCAGAGGTTGCCGAATCGGTTATGGTCCCGGTTATGATGCCGTGTTCGTTAGCCGGGCTGAATTTAGCCTGTTTTTGAGCAATAGCGCCCGTATAAAACAGGTAAAATAAAAGCGGGGTAAGAACAAGTTTAATTAAGGTTTTCATTGCTTTATGTTTCATCGGTTTGTTTTTTCATATTTGGCAGTGTCATATTAGCCTTATAAATTACAAAAGCCTCTCTGCTGCACCGGACAGGCATTTGTGTTTTATCATTATTCAATAATTACCTTTCTGCTTATGATCACCTCTTCTTCGGTGAAAAACTTAATTATATAAATGCCAGGCTCATAGGCAGAAACATCCATTACTTTTTTATCCGTTTCATTCATGGAAACTTCTCTTATTTTTTGCCCGATAGCGGAAATTAAGCTGAACCGTTTTATTTCCCGGCTTACTTCAACATTGAGTTTTCCATTGGTGGGATTTGGATAAAGGTTGATCCGCTCGCCCGGCAATTCATCCAAACCTATCGTGATATCCAGGGTAACATCAACCGTATCGGCTCCAACATTGGGATAGGGGTGGATGATGAGCTGTGCGTGATAAGTCTGGTTTTCCAGGCCCTCAATAGTAGCGTATATCAAAAGTGTTTCCGTTTCGCCAGGTCCTACTTGACTATTGCCCCCAGGCACCATCAGCCATCCTTCCTCCTCTTCATAAATCACGGATATGGACCAATACAGCGGGCCGTTGCCTTCATTCGATATATACAAGGGTTCCGGGCCGGGAACACAGGGCGCTTCAAAATAGAGTTCATCGGGTTCAACCTGCATTACCGGTTCAGTCATGCCTACGTTCCACTCAAAATGATCGTTGAATGAAATCTCCTCTTCAACGGTATTACAACCTTCGTATTCAACTTTACAGGTGTGGGTTCCATATCCGGCGCTTAAGTGATATTCGCCGTTTTCATCCGTAAGGGTAGTGTCGCCGTTACAAGTGACCATAGCTCCCCCGATGGGTTCACCGTTTGCCTGATGGGAGATTTCACCGTAGAGAACCGGTTCAACATTCACGATTACCTCATCGGATGGACATGATTCGCTATTATCGAAGATTGCGGTTGCAGTGTAAGTGAATTCTCCTGCCGGATGCTCTTCAATGTAAAACATGTCACCCACAGGTTCTTCGGTGATCAATTCACCATCACGGTAAATGTAAAAGCCTTCAAGGGTCTCATTGATGTATTCAGGAATTTCTATATCGATCTCAATGCTGAGGTCCCAACCGGTGACAATAGCTTCTATCCCGGGGATGGGAATGGGAACCAGGTTGAATATAACTTCAACGGTCTCCCCTGCTTCCAATTCAACGGTTTGACATTCGTAAAAATAACAGCCGCCACCGGTACATACCTCATAAGTACCCGGTTCGAGGTCTTCAAATGAAAATGAACCATCCGCACCGGTAACGCTTGTATAGCCTCCCTCTTCCAAAGTAACCGTTAGACCCTCCAGCGGTTCACCGGTAATAGAATCCATTACGTAACCGGTAATTTCACCATACTGAGGCAATACGGCACACATTACATTGGAGGAATCCGATTCCTGTCCGTCGGGTAATAGTTGGGTAACGAAGTAGCAATATTCCACACCGGGAACAACATCGAGAGAATCGATGTAGCTGTTGCCGGTAACACCTTCGGCAACAAGCCCCTGATCAAGTGAATAAATGTTAAAGGTGGGTTCATAAGAAAGTGTGGTAAAAGCGATATCCAAAATGTGGTCAGCGCGGTCGCTTCCCGGAATTGGTTCCCAAAGTAGTTCAATACCATTCGAAGAGGGCTCTACGGTAACTAATCCAGGGCCGATAAGCATCATAGGTATGTAAATTTCCACTGTCTCTCCTCCATCTATCTGAAAGTACATTGGCAACTCAGGTGATATATATCCAAATTTGGTAACCATAAGACTATACATACCCGCAGGAATGCTTCCGAAATCAAAATTACCGTTTTGGTCAGTGGTATCTGTTAAACCAAAGCCAATATCTACTATCGCTCCTGAAATAGGTTCGTTGGTTTCTATATTGTAAACGTAGCCGTACAGGTATGCTGGGTAAGTAGTAGGGGTGGCGCAAAGTACATTGGAAGGATAAGATTCTTCTCCATTTTCCAACATTTGGGTCACGTAATAGCAGTATTCTTCACCCGGCTCCAGGCCGTTATCTGTGTATATGGTTCCCTCAACCGGACCGTCCACCAATGTACCATCTTCGTAATAAATATTAAACTGGGGATAATTGTCGCTTACAAAATCCAGCCCCACTATGCTGTATTCCCCGTCTCCAAATGGAAAAGTTGCTTCCATCCAGGCATCGCCATAGGGATTGGAAAAGGAAATGTTATAGGCTCCAACTGGAGTTGCAGTACTCTGATCCCAGGCTTTAAATGTAGCAGCGTTTCCCGGTGTATAGCCATCCCCGCTGTTCAATTCATCCCATGCTATCAAATCATTCTCAAACTGGTTTTCAGGGGTGCATATGCTCTCCAAATCCATAGAACCCACCATAAGTGCGCCATCGAATATGGCAATCTCATCTCCTTCCACCATGTCAATTCCATTAATTGTAGCCTGGTAAAAATATATCGTCCAAATATTGCAAGCACAGTTGCATCCTACTACTGGAAAATAATCTCCACCATTGGCTCCTATAGCCTCCCAGCTTAATGTAACCGAATGCATTCCCGGATTTGCACTGATCAATTCAGGAGGAATTGGAGATAATTCGAAATCAACAATGGTAGTGTCTCCCGCCTCTACTTCGACTTCGGGTACTAAGCCGGGTTCATAACCATCCGCTTCAGCCCAAAAATCGAAAATACCAATTGGGCTATCTTCTATGACATATTCTCCGTTTTCATCCGTTGATACAGCAAATCCTGCTCCGACAATACCAACAAGTGCCCCGGGAATGGGATCGGAAGTGATGGAATCGGTAACTATGCCTGTAACAACTCCCGGTTCCATCGGCAGTGCTGTTGCACATTCAATATTGGACATCCCTGATTTAAGCTCATTATCCAATATCTGGGGAACAAAATAACAATACTCATCACCGGCATAAATCTGGACAACAGCATCTTCAACAAGTTCCGAGGTCAAAGAATGGGTAACTACTCCACTTATTGACCCGGTATTTGTTAACATTCTACTTTCTGAAAACACATGGGTTACGGTGGCACTCAGTAATGCCAAAACTACTAAAATGGTGGTTAAAGGTTTCATGGCGTTTGTTTTATCATGGTTAATATTTTTCAGATCATCGGTTGCCGCGGTAATCATCTTATTACCCGCTTGATTGGGCATTGGACTTCGGATAGTAATATGTGTTTAGTATTCAACCAGTAATCTCTTGCGCGAAATTCGGTAACCAAATGATGCTTTAAAATTAATAAAAAAGTTAAACAAAAGAAAGTAACTCATCGTTATTATTTATTACCTTTAAGGTTCAGTTTCAATTTCTTAATTCAAAAACCTGTAAAACAATGAAAAAGATTTACTTATTAACCATAACAGCATTTTTCTTTAGCGCAAGCCTTTTAGCACAAGATATTCCTAATGACGGAATGGAAAGCTGGGAAAATTTTGGGAATTATGAAAATCCTGAAAACTGGGATACCCCCAATGAAGAAATTTCTTTTTTCAATGTATCGGTTGTTACCAAAGAATCCTCAATAGTACATTCAGGAAATTATTCGGCAAAACTTCAGAATAAAGATGTTTATGCAATTGGAACGGTTCCCGGCTTTATGACATTGGGTGATTTTTCGGTGGATACACAAACAGGGGAGTTTACCATAGAAGGTGGAGTGCCTTATACTGATCGCCCCTCTTCCTTAAAGGGATATTTTCAATATGATCCGCAAAACAATGAGGAGTGTGTAATCGGTGCTTTTCTGTTTCGCCGCGATGAGCAGAATAATGTTGATACCATTGGTGCAGGAGTCTTTATGACGGGAGAAAACACAGGAAATTGGACAGAATTTTCGGCGCCCATTACCTATTTTTCAAACGAACAACCCGACACCTTGAATATAATAGCCCTAACTTCAGCCACGGAAAACCCCACCGCAGGAACCAAACTTTATGTAGATGATCTTTGGATGGAATCGGCCGGGCAAGAAATACAACTGCAAAATGGATATCAGTTTGCCTCCACACACATGATACCCGACAACCCCGATTTAATGGTCTTGCTGGAAGACTTGATGAATGATGAAACGCTTGATTTTGTCAGGGATTCGGATGGAAGCATGCTCACCAAAATAGGCCCCAACTGGGTAAATAATATCGGCAATTGGAATACTACTGAAGGATATCTTTTCAAAATGCTTGAAGATGATATGGTGAGCTTCTCCGGTTCGGTGATGGACCCCACTACACCCATACCTGTTAATACCGGTTACATGTTTATAAGTTATCTACCGCAATCGCCAATGGATGCGCTGGACGCAACCGAAAGCATACAGGATAACCTCATCTTTATGCGCGATTCGGATGGGGCTATGCTGCAAAAGATCGGTCCTAACTGGGTAAACAACATAGGCGATATGGAGCCGGGTGAAGGCTACCTGATCAAAATGGAAGCAAATGATGAACTTGTTTATCCGGTAGAAAGCCTAGAAAAAGCACAAAAAACAAAAGTAAATTTCCCGAT
The DNA here is from genome assembly GCA_021740045.1 of Bacteroidales bacterium. Classification (GTDB taxonomy): domain Bacteria; phylum Bacteroidota; class Bacteroidia; order Bacteroidales; family JAIPAP01; genus JAIPAP01. The sequence goes on along the minus strand of JAIPAP010000006.1, from coordinate 23,332 downwards.
GCCCGATTCTTTTAAATAATAGTGGCACCATTGAAAAAGTAAAAAGACTGTCCTGTTTCCAAGGCAGTCTTTTTTGTTTTCGTAATTTTATACCAAAATTTGATCAATGATGAAATGGATAAAGGGGTGTTTCATGCTCATGTTTATCATCATTTTCACATGGCCCACTGGTATTTATGGGGTAGGTGACGATGTTCCAGTTGACACAACCTTTCTAAAGCTGGAAGATTCCCTTTATTATCACCCTGACAGTGTTTTGCATGAACTGGCCTGGCTGGAAGGCAAGAAAAATACATTTTCGGGGCAACAAAATTTCATGTTCTATTTCCTGAAAGGAGAATGTTACCTGGAACTAAACCGACCCGATTCAGCAGTAGCAAATTACCGGATAGCGAGTAACTACTTGGAAAATGCCGGGAAAAAGATCTACCATGGTAAGCTCTATACCGGCTATGCCCTGGCTTATCAGCTAAAAGGAATGCACGATTCCACCTTACGATATCATACGTTAGCTTATAAAGTAGGCAAATCCATCAATAACCTGAAGATGATCTCCTTTGCCGAAAATGAAAAAGGGAGTGCTTTCTTAAGTCTCAACAAACCAGACTCAGCTCTCTTCCATTACAAAGTTGCGCTGGAAGCGAAAAAGGAACAAGGCGACAGCACAAAAATCGCATCGGTGCTTAATAATATCAGCCTGGCTTATTATAAAATGGGGATCTATGAAAAAGCCATAGAAGCACAATTGCAATCCATGAAAATCAAGGAGAAACTCGACACACGAAAAGACCGCAGCTATGCCAGCTCCTTGTTGAACATTGGTTCGCTTTATTTAAAGCTCAAGAAATACGACAAATCCGGCGAATTTCTCACCCGTGCCTATCAATATTCGCACGATCACCAATTGGACCGTTTATCCGGTCATGCCGCTTTAAACCTGGGGATAAATTACAAAAACTCCGATAAGCTCGATTCGGCGGTATATTACTACAATAAAGCCATCGCCATTTATGATGAGCTGGGGCTTAAAAGCAGTACCGGCCGAGCGTATGCCAACCTGGGCCTGCTCCATAAAGAGCGCAAAGAATATGGAAAATCACTGGACTATCTGAATAAGGCTATTGCCATCAGCAGGGCTGCAGGAAACAACTATGCCACCAGCATGCGCAGCAGCCACATTGCCGAGATCCATATGCTTGAAAATCGTTTGCAGGAAGCCCGTCCGCATATTTTTAAAGCACTCGGGCTGGCCAAAGGGGTGAATTCTCCCGAACTGGATATGAATGTTTATTCCATTCTGTCGGATTTTTATGCAAGAACGGGAGACTATAAAAAATCACTGACATACTTTAAACGCTATAAGGATGTACAGGATTCATTGTTTTCGGCCGAGAGTCAGGAAAAGATCAATGAATTGCAAACCAAATATGAAACCGAAAAAAAAGAACAGACCATCGCCCAGCTCAAAAACCAACAAAAGATCAAGGAGCTGGAGATAAGTAAGCAGCAAGCAGCCATCAGGCAACAACGGATAATGATCATATTGACGGTTGTAATCTTTGCTTTGTTCCTGATTGCCGGTTACCTGTTATTCAACCGTTTCAAGTTAAAACAAAAAAACCTTCAGGATAAGCTGGCACGGCAAAAGGTGGAGATTGAACAACGCTTGTTGCGGTCACAAATGAACCCACATTTTATATTCAACTCCCTTGTATCGGTACAGAGCTATATCAGGAATAACGAACCGGAAAAAGCCCAGGAATACTTGTCGAATTTTTCGAACCTGATGCGATTGATCCTTGAAAATTCGCGTAAATCATTTGTACCGCTTTCGGATGAGATCAAATTGCTGGAACTTTATATTGAACTGGAAAAGCTACGTTTTAGTAAAAAAATAGAGCATCATATTCACCATAATGTAGATGAACCCGATTTTATCGGCATCCCTCCCATGATGATACAACCCTTTGTGGAAAATTCCATTAAGCATGCCTTTAAGGATACTGAAAAAGACGGATTGCTGGAAGTGAATTTTTTGTTGAATAACGGATTGATGAAATGCGAGATTTCCGATAATGGCGTTGGTCGTGAAAAAGCTTTTCAGGACAAACAACGCGAAACCACAGGGCATCATTCCCTGGGGGTGCAGGTCATTAGTGAACGCATTGAGCTGCTTCGCAACGAATGGAATAAGAAGATCAGCCTGGCTTACGAAGATTTAAAAGATGATGATGGCAATCCTTCGGGAACTAAAGTAAACTTACTGTTGCCGTATACGGAGACCGATCTGGAATAGGACAAAAAAACAGCAGGCAGCCCTTCTTTTTTGACTACCTGCTGTAAACGAGCAAATAATGATTATTGTATAATCAGCTTTTCGCGAACAACACCCTTACTTGTCCTGATTTCCGTTATATATAGCCCTGCCGGATAGGTTGAAATATTCAACTTGAACTCCCCGGAATTAAGCCCTTGAAAACGTTCCAATACAGCACCTTGCTGGTGATAAAGAGTAATGGCCTTAATAGTAGATGAGGCCTGGATTTTAACTTCATCCACCGCGGGATTAGGCTTTATGCTGACAACAAGTTTGGATTCAACGGTTGCCGATTTCAATCCTGAAATTTTAGCCACACTATAAACACCATCTCCTTCGGGATAAACCTTAGCATCATATGCATCGCTTATGGACTTCATATCAAAGTTCAGTTCTTCCCACAGGTCATCCGCTTTGCGCTTGAGTTTTATGTCATTTCCAGCTTCAAATCCTTTCCCGGATTCCAGCGTGCTGAAGACCGGCATGGCATTATACTGCCAGTCCCCGGAGTTAATTTTAATTTCTCCTACCCGTTTATCACCATCGAAAGCGGCTATCCGGTCGCCTTCCCGGATGTTGTTACCGAGGATCAGGTAAATACTGTATACCGGATCGGCTGCATTTCCTTTTATAACAGGTTTGGAAACTGGGTCACCGGTATAGGCAACCGCCTCATTTTTTAGCGCCTCCGGATAGATCAGCTCATCTTCATTTAGCAGCTTGAATAAATAAAATTCGCCGGGCATGGTTTCTCCAATACCATTCACCCATTCATTTCCGATTTTCCGTATCATGTTGCCCTCCTGATTCCTGATGAAATCGAGGTTTTCAGCTATCACACTTTCAAAGGCCACCATAGCATCCATAGGCTGGCCGGGCAGGTAACTCACAAACTGGTAACCGAAATTCACGGTAATGGGGGTTGTTGGTTCGATACGTTCACCGGTAACGGAGAGTTCATCCGTGTCATTCATCTTAAATAAATAGCCTTCGGTGGTGACCCAGTCACCAATACCATTAACCCAATCCGATCCTATCTTTCTTAACAGGTTGCCTTCGGTATTCCTCACAAAATCGAGGTTCTCATTCAGGTTATCATTCAATACATTAAGCATATCCGGATTTTCGGGTATAATGTAAGATGAAACAAAGCGGTAGCCCTGATCAAGGGTGATCACCTGGGTGAATTGAACGGGACCGAATCCGGGTATAACAAATCCCGGATCAACCACAAAGGTTCCACTATTCATTTGCTCTCCCGAAATCCCGCCATTGGCAGATTCGGGCAAAATGTATGAATTTGAAGATGGGTTTCCCGCTTCATTCGGATTTCCACCAAGCACGCCATATTGATCCAACTGGTAGCTATTGCTTGACGGGGGTTGGGCAAAAACCGGCAGGGCCAGGAGTAATCCCATAAATACTGCAGTAGTATATTTTAATATATGTTCCATTTACTTTGCATTTTTAATTCTTACACGCTCTTGATATTGAGCGGAAATCCTATTCGATAACCACCGCACCATTAACTACATTAATCAGACCTCTCTTGTAAAAGATCAACGGTGATTCGGAATAGGTACCATCATAAATATAGATATTTGATCCATGACCGGCAGCATTTGCTGCATCGGTAACATTATCGTAGGGATTTCCCCAACTACCATCGCCTCCGGGAGGAGCATCCTTATCGACATAAATATAATCCAAAGGCCTGCTTTTAAACATTCCCCTTCCGTAAGTTGCGGCAATCAATTCATCCCCGGCCCAAAAGAGTTCATCTACCTCTACATTAACCGGTCCTTCATTATCCTCATACCGGGGAGTAGTACTCCATGTATAACCTTTGTTCTCCGAGGCAAATATTCCCAGATCGGTTCCTATGTAAATCCAGTTACTATTTGCCGGATGATAGCGAACTGTGTTAACCTGTAATTCCGGAAGATCATGCGGAGGCTCTCCGGTTGATTGAAGCCAGCTATCGCCTCCATCATTAGTGAGCCATACATTATCATCATTGTATCCGGCAAAGGTTACAAAGAGCTCATCATGATTATTGGCGTTAATGGCTATATCTGTAATCCAACGATTAGGTAATGGATCGTCGCCGTTATTATCAACACGGGTCCAACTGCTACCGGCATCATCAGAATAAGCCAAATGGCCATTGGAATATCCGATCCATATCTTTGAGGAATTGCCGTCGGCAATATCGACTGCCGTACAAACAATATTTCCTCCTAACGATCCTCTTATAGAACTCCAATTTGTGGCAGAATTGGTGGTGCGCCAAATGCTACATCCTCCGCCAACTAAAGTGGTGGGATCGTTAGGGTCCATTGAAACGGGAGCTATAAAGGCAGCACAATTATCCGTATCCAATAATCCATTATTCGAGGCCGACCAATTGGCACCCCCATCGGTGCTTTTTTTAACATCAAGCCTTTGGGTTGATGAAAACATTATATCGGTATTGTTATAATTGACCGAACTATAGCCACCATCTCCTGTATTAGGTTGCACCCAATTTCCCGTGCCACCGCCGGAGGTATAGATCATATAGCTGTTATCCTGGGCGCCACCCACAATAATACCACCGTCAGGAGACGCTCCACCGGCATAGAATTGGGTAATACCCAAGTTATTGGCCAGGTTGGTCCAACCCGAATTTTGGGATACGGTACCAACATTACTGGCCATTTGAATACCGCCATCATTTCCAAAATACACGGTATTATTAAAATCTCCGTCATAATCGGGATGCTCCAAAATTATATGATGGTCGGCATGAGCTGAATTAGAAGCACCTCCATTGTGATAGTCTCTCCAATCGCTGATCTTGGTTAAATTGCTTCCACCATCGGTGCTTCTGTATAGATCGATTCCCCCCACAACAACAAGGCTACTGTTTACAGGGCTTACCCAGATGGCATTATCGTACCATCCCTGGTTGGAAGAACCTACCATGTAGTTGGTTCCGGAGTTTCTAAGGTCCCATTCATCACCTGAATCATTCGAGCGCCATATTTCGCCTCCGTTTCTTTCCAAAGAAGCATAAACTCTACTGGCATAACTTTCGCATACACCAATTTCGCAACGTCCGGAATTTGCCGGTAATTTATCAACACCACCGGTTGTTACTTCGTCCCAATCCTGTCCACTGTTATTGGAAATCCACAATCCATTTGTGGTTCCCACAAAAACTATTGAAGGATCGGCGGGTTTTAGTTTAACATCAGTGGCAAAAGAAGGGGTGTTCAAAATGGTATTCCAGGTATCACCCCCATCGGTGGTTTTATATACTTTTCCATCCCAATTACCTGGGCTGCCAACACGACCTGTAGCATATACAATATCGGAATTTTCAGGATGATGGGCCAAACGGGTCACCCAATTGAATGAATCCACATTGGTTTCGGGTAATTGATACCAGGAAAGGCCTCCATTAGTGCTTTTAAAAATACCGGCCCCGGGCACATCCGGCCATGAGTTACCAAAACCTTCTCCCGTGGAGGCGTACATTACATCATAATCATTGGGATCCATTGCAAAGGACGTGATGTTCAAGCTGGGAAGAAAATCATTCACCGGCTGCCAATAACTGCCTCCATTTGCGGTTTTCCATATCCCTCCTGAAGCGCCACCGATCCACATCTTATCCGGATTATCGGGATGGATCATTATGGCTCTGATCCTTCCCCCGATATTACCCGGTCCTAACCATTCCCAATCCCAAAGACCGGCATCACGCTGCCTGTTGTCCCACATTTCGTCAATGTGTTTTTTGGCTTTTAAAAGCGCTCCGCGTGGTATCTTTCCATCTTCGCCGGCCCGCTGCAGATAGCGGTACTTAAACCGGTCTGCCGGGCTTTTGGGATAGCTTTTATTCTTTTCTTTATGTTTTTTCTTCTCAATTTTCGCCTTGATCATCTCCGGATCACGAATAAGCGGAGGAGCGTGATAAGCCATATCGCTATTATTTTTCTCTTCACCATTTCGAACAGCTGGATATTTGGTTTCATCCAATTCACTTATCTCTGATAAAGAAACTTTCCGATCAGGACAGGCTATAAAGCCCTCTCCCATATCAATCCATGTTTTCAAAACCGGATTGGGGTATTTCGCTACAAGATCATAGTAGAGCGGTTTCATTGGTGGTATGCCGAGCTCTATATCGTATTTTCCTTTTTCAATCGATATTTTCAGGGATTTTTCCGGCTCATTACCATTAACACTGCTACCATCATTCGACCATAACGTGGTTGAATTACTGACAATGGCAAACTTGAAGGCCACCTTGCCATCCACCGGTTGCCCATCTTTTTCCAATATAGGTGAGCTTTCGGTTGTGCTTTCCTGAGCAACAATCGCGATGCTTATCAGAAACAAAAAGGATAATAAGCTAAAGAAATATTTTTGAAATTTACTTTTATTCATCATAACCTCCTGTTTATTGAAGAGCAACCAATACCAGCACCAGACCAGTTCCTTTGTCCAATGAAGTCATTGCCTTACCGATAATGGCTCCATGAGCTTTGGTATGATCATTTACTTTCATTGCATGGCCCGGAGTATCGGAAGTAGTTAACAAATCACCTGGATTTACGGGATTTTCCGTAGCATCAACCCAACAATAAACCCTCCCGGTAAGGGCTACAGGAACATCCCCGTTGGCAATGGACTCTTTCTGTCCCATGATCATTCCTGCATTAATGCCGCCGGCTCCGCTGGCAATACCTGCCACGCATTTATCATAGGATTTATCGGAAAGCATAAGCTGTCCGGGGCTTTCAGGATCAATAGATAATACCATGCCTTTTTCAATGTTTTCATCTTTTGTGTTAAAGGGTTCGGCCAGGTCGCTGCCGCCGGTTATTTTAAGAACATCGGTTATTATCCGTGAATCGCCCCCTACTCCGCCATATTCGGCATCTAATTCGAGAGACAAATCGCCATTGGATTTATATAATTTTATGGAAGAACCATCCTGATTGTTTTCGGTAGTTTGCAGGGATATGGTTTTAGCACCGTCTAATTTGTATAAATTCATTCCAACGCTTTCAATAATACCGATATCGACAACCGGCATACCTGCTATTTCAAACTGCATACGGTTAGCCTGACCTACGGTATAATTTTTTAATTTCCACCACTGAAGTCCGGCTTGAGCAAATACGATCCCCGAGCCAGCATCATTAGCAGCGTCTAACTTAATCCAAGTAGAGGAGTTGGAGCTTATTATATCCAAGTGGGTATCGGGATCATTGGTACCGATTCCAACAAATCCTTCTTCCCGATATACATTATCTCCATTGAGCTGCCAGGGGAGATTGGTTAAGCCTGAAGCATCGCCGGTGAAGGATGTAGCTTTTATTCCACCATCAACTTCAAATTTAGCAGTAGGGTCTTGTGTTCCCACTCCTATCTGATGGCTCAGGTAATCCATATAAAGCAAGTTAGTGCCATCATCTTCGATAAATTCATCATTATCAACATTAAAATAAAGGTTACCGCCGTCATTAAAGATCCGCCAATCACGATAATTGGCAGCTCCTGGACGGATAAGCTCAAGACCTGCCCGTTCATTACTGGTTGAGGTGATCCGCATAAAATTTTCGCCGCTTTTCGATACTTCAAGCTTGGTAGCAGGCGAAGAAGTACCTATACCCACCAGTTTATCGGCCGAGTACATATAATCACCCTCAATGCTCCAGTCCTCATCAGGTACCGAAGATGCCGACTTCATGGCAAATGGCACACTGGCAATGCGGCTGCGGGGAGTCATCTCACCATCATTATTTACATTAATCCCGAGCCAAAGCGAAGATTGGTCAAACAAATCAGCAGGGAACGGGTTTTGCGATCCAAGCAAAACATGAAAAACACCTTCCGATACATAGACCTGTTCCTGGGTTTCGCTCCATAAAGCACTGCCGCCACTGGAAACCGGATATATTGAAAAAGTGATCGAAACTTGTTCATCTAAAGGGTTTCCGTCACTATCAGAGAGTTTACCCTGGTAGTCAATTAGATTTGGTACCGTTTGTGCAATAAGAAAATTGCTGATAAACAACAACACTAAAAACACTGTTGATTTAGTAAATTTTTTCATAGTTTGAGGTTTTTATTATTCAATATTCAATAATAACAAATTTAACATCTTTTATATGTCATTGTTTTAATATGTTGATTTTTCTAAATTAGGAATTGTATTGGTATATATTTTTAGTGGAATTAGCATATTTGATGTAGTGTATTACGCTGACATTAAATGAGAATTATACTATAAAATCACAGTATGGTTGTTATTATTATTAAAATATGAATGCATTTACCATATGATATTTTAAATCATTTTTACTTGCTTTGTCAATTTTTAATACGGCGTAAATTTTGATGAGTTATTTATATCGACCCTTAAATTTAGATTTTCCAGTTATATAACACTTGATAGTTATCACTTTTACAAAAAAACAGGCTACCTTATAAAAAGGCAGCCTGCATTCCCTCAAATACTCATCCCGTGTTTTACCGGACGACCAGTTTCTCCCGGTTAAATTTGTTATTGGTCCTGATCTCAAGGATGTATGTCCCCGGGTCAAAGCGGGAGAGATCAATAATAAATGCTGTTTGGGCAATGTTATTAATGACCCTGAGCAGTTTTCCATCCTGCTGATAAATCTCTATACTTCTTATATCGGAGCTTGCTTTAATATTCACTTTGTTATTGGCCGGATTTGGATAAATAGAAATATAAGCCTCATTGTTTTCCAATCCTGTTGAAACCTTAGCAATGCCATATAAACCATCACCTTCAGGAAATGTCCTGCTGGTATAGGCATCATAATAGGCCACAAGGTCAAATTCCATTTCATCAAGGCCTTCTTCAGTTACCCGCTTTAACTGTATTGAATTCCCGGGCTTATAACCTGCGCCTTTAGCCAATGTGCTAAAAACAGGTAACTGATTCTCACGCCAATCGTTTGATTGGATGGTAGCTAATCCAACCATTTTATCTCCATCGAAGGCTGCAATTCGGTCTCCTTTATGGATTCCGACAGCCGGCTGAAGATAGATCATAAACACCGCATCGGCGGGATTACCGCCCTGTAAAAATGATTCTTCAGGTTTCTGTTTAGACTGATGTAAAGTATTGTTGGCAGGCACGTCCCTGTGAACACATCGAACACTTAATCCAATGGTTTTATCTCCATCGGGATTTCGGCTCACTCCAGGTTCATCATATGTAGCATATCTGTACCATGCTTCCTGATCATTTGTTTCATTGGCATTCCAAAACCATGTACTCATACCTACCCAATCTGGAGATAAAGTCCAACTGGCGGGGCGCATAGCAAAGTCATACAAATTTTTGCCATTTCCATTACTATACCATCCAACTTCTTCTTTCAACATAAAGCCGGCATCATAACCTCGGGAGCCAATGTTTTCCCACTGCGGATCACCAACTCCATATTGGCTATCAACGCTTCCTTCCAGCACTTTCCACTCATGATCGGTTGCAACATACCAGCCCTCCGGACAAATACCATAATTGATAGTATCGGCATTGTATTGCATAGCCTCATCCCACGTATACAAGCCACCGTATTTATCACAATTATAGGGCAGGCCTTTCAGGCAATACTTTTCAATGGTATCATTATCGGTCATCGGTTCACCCGATGAAAGGAATTCACCGGAATTGGCGTTTTCAGCTATCCAGCATTGGCCATTAATAACTTCGGCTTCATAGGTTACACCTTGTTCAGGGAAGGTGAAAACATCGGGACAAATGCCATTGCCGGAATAAACTAACTGATGCGCCTGTTCCATCCTAACAAGATACCCTTCACCGGGTGCTGCATCTCCAATATTGTTAATCCAATCATCTCCGATTTTTTGCAGCATTTCGCCATTGCTGTTCCTGATAAAGTCAAGTTGTTCATCAAGTATGTTTTCAAAAGCCGTAAGAGCGTTTACTGCACTATCGGGCAAATAACTTATGAATTCATAACCCGGATCAAGCGTTATGGTCTTAAATGGGTTCATCACCTGTCCTTCTATGCTTAAGTCATTGGGCAGGTTCATTTTGACCAGATATCCTTCTTCGGTAATCCAGTCGCCTATGCCGTTAATCCACTCGGGGCCAACTTTCTGAACCATGTTACCGTTACTGTTACGCACAAAATCAAGGTGTTCATCCAGGATATCTTCCAAAACATCCAACATATCAGGGTCGTCAGGAATGTAGCGGCTGGAAATAAATTGATACCCTTCTGCCAATTCATAATGTTGCTTTGGGAGGGCAACTTCACAAAGCATATTGGAAGGATCGGATTCCTCTCCGTTTTCGAGAATTTGGGTAATGTAATAACACTCATCGCTGCCTGGAGTTACATCCTCGACGGTGTAACTATGGCCAATGACGTTTTCTTCCAGGAGGTTTCCGCTTTGTTCATAAACATTAAAACTCCATGGATCAAATGAAAAGTTCAGTTCAATAATGGAATATTCGCCGTCGCCTTCCGGGAAGAAAGGTTCCGTCCAGGCATCTCCGTTAGGGTCGAGGTAATTTACCTCGAAATCCTCAATTTCGGTTCCCTCACTTTTATCCCATGCTTTGTAAATTACCGGATTTCCGGGATGATATAAGGTGTCTCCGCCCGGACCCATCATAAATGCATGGAGGTCATTCTCATACATGTTATCAGGTGTACAAATACGCTCTAAGATATAGGCAGCACAAATCACATCCCCATCAAAAATGGCAATTTCATCCTCGGGGAGCATGTCTTGATTATTCACAGTGGCCATGCTGATATAATTTGTCCATACCGGCCCTCCAACACCTTGAAATTGGAAGTAATCTCCATAGAAGGCTGAACCAATAGGCTCCCAGCTTAACTCAACACTTTCCACCCCCGGTTCAGCTTTTCTCAGCAAGGGAGCATTGAATACACCCGTGGGACTTGCACAACGGATATTGGACGGATCGGATTCATCCCCGTCAGGCATGATCTGGGTGACACAATAACAATATTCGGTACCCTGATTGGCGTCGAAATCCGTATAATGATTACCGGCAAAGCCCTCTCCGATCAGCTCATCGTCGCGGTAAATGTTATACGATGGTTCATAATCGCTGTAAAACTGAAACGTCATTATACTGTATGGCGATTCACCGGGCGGGAAGGTAGGCTCTGTCCAGGCATCGCCATAGGGATCTAAAAACTCAAAGGTACAATCACTGATCTCGATACCTGTACTCTCATCCCAGGCCACATAGGATACCGGATTTCCAACGGTATACCCATCACCATTGCCAACATCCGAGCATGCCGGAAAATCATTTTCAAAGACATTTTCGGGTGAGCAAACCTGGGACAATGTAAATGCCCCTACCAACAGATCTCCATCATAGACTGCTACCTCATCACCGGCAACCATATCTTCATTATTAATTTGAGCTTGCTGAATGAATTGTGTCCAACTGGGGCCGGTATCACATTGATAAAAATCGAAGTGCCCGGTTCGCTCACTATTGCTGTTTATCCCTTCCCAGGTGAGGACTATGTAACCAGGTCCTGGTTGAGCATCGATAAGGAAAGGAGCAACCTCACTGGCTTCCAAAAAGAAATCCACAGTGACCTGCTGTCCTTCTTCAAGTTCAACATCCGATTGGGTCTCCGTTTGAAAACCCTGGGCAGATGCTACCATATCATAAACCCCTGCCGGTATGCTATCGATTTCATAATAACCATCTTCATCGGTAATCGCTGAGAAAGAAGTTCCCGTAATGGTAACATCCACATTCGAAAGCGGTTCCTCGTTATCGGCCGCGTAAATGATGCCGTTAACCGTAACTAAAGATGTCCATTCAACGGTAATTATGCTATAAACTCCGTCGCCCTCAGGGAAAACCGGCTCCGTCCAGGCATCTCCGTATGGATCATGGAAGGTAAGCACATAGTTCTCCGATTCGATTTGCTCATCATCAGCCCAACATTTAAGGGTGAAAGGATTGCCGGGAGTATAACCGGGCTCATTTTGAAGTTGTGAACAAGCTATCATATCCCAATCAAAGGAGCCCGGTTGCGGCGAAGAATCAAAATATTTGGTGCCCACTTGTTTATTGCCGTCAAAAATAGCCGCCTCATCGCCGTAACCCAATTCCAGGCTATCAAGAGCTATCCCCCAAAAATAGATGGTATAAACAGGCTCGGCTCCACCGCAATAAATATATTCGAAATGCCCGAAGCGGTCAGTGTTTTGATTGGCGCAACTATTTGTGTTTTTTTGTAAAAGAAGCTGCCTGGAAGAATCCCCCTCTACAAGTGTTTGGCTGGAGGGGTTTAATTCATTTGATTTTACCGGTGCTTTTTCTTGACAGTGCACCGAAATTGCTGTGGAGAGCAATAATGCCAAGGAAAATGTAAAGGTTCTCATAATTTAATTGGTTTTATGTATTATTCGGATTATTAGTTAGATTTAACCCTTTGAAAACTAGTATATTTTGTGTTCAATCAACACCTTCCCAGTTAAATTTGCAGAATATGGACAGCCATCGTTAGTAACTTATAAAAGTAAAAATACTTTTATTGAAATTCAAGCTGTTTATTGCCGATATGTAACAATTTAGAACTTATGTAAATAAGAAAGGATATATTACGCTAAATCAGCTTATATATGTTATACTCTTGCTTTAGGGTTGAGGGACGTTAGATCAATCTCAACGTATAGTGAAATAACTCGTCAAAAAAATCATCTTTCACTTTAGGGTCCTCCAGAATCTTGACGATATCATAGTATTTTTCGACAAGGCGGTCACCTTTAATTCGGCTTAAGAGCTCTTGGGTAAAAACAGCTGTTAGAAAAAAGTTCTTGCACCGGGGATTCTCTTTTAATGCTTGCTGAAAGGACTTTGTTGCGGCTCCATATCTTTCAAGTGCTCCAGCAGGATCAATCCCTCCTTTGATTTCTATAAGTGCAAGTAATTCTTCACCTGAACCGGACTTCCTTGTAAAATATATGTCCGGTTCCGATGAAAACCTCATGATAATATCATCTTTAAGCTCAAATTCATTTGAATCAATCTCAGTGATTTCATCCATTATTAATCCCTTTTCTATCAACCATTCAAATACCATGGTTCTTATACGTTCTTCTGCTAAGGCACCTACCCGGTTCCTCATTATCCCATCCAAGGTAATTCCAAGCGTTGCAATTAAGGTCCTTTTTCCATTTTCTAGTGTCCACTTATATGACCCTTTGATAATTGAGCAGATAAACATATTGTATATGCGGGCTATTCTTAGTGCTTTCTCTTTGCCTAGCCTGGCCTGCTTATTACCGGATTCTATTTTTTCAATAGCTCCAAAATAATCTTTTGCTGCTTTCATTGACAACCCACAAAGTCCCCGGTAATATAAACTGGTTGATTTATCTGCTATAATAATATCAGGGTGGCAAAACACATACTTAGGTTCATATTGTCTGGTCTTCACGACATAATCCCAAACATCATTTTCTATCAGCAAATTTGATAAGGGTTGCCATTTTAGCTCAATGTCTATTTTCTTGATTTTATTAAATGCTTCTACATCGCGGCGTTTTTGAAGAGAGGTGACTATTAACAGTGATTTTAACTTTCTCAGGTTCTCAGTATAGTTATTCATAGCTATTTATTTTGACCAAACATATACACATTTTCTAGTTTCCTTCCTGCCATGAGCGCCCATTTGCTGACTACTATTTCCTTTACCTTTTTCAAGTATCCAAATGACATCCGTATATAATCCCGCATCAGCTGCAAACTCCGATAAGATTAAATCTACAGGGATTTCAGATCCATTGTACCTAACATTATCATTGACCATTACAACTTTACCACCTTTTTTTAATACACGCTCAAGTTCCCATATAATAAAATTCATTTCAAAAAAGTAATTGCTAACCATGTAAGGAATATTCTTGTTGTTTAATTTATTCCTGTGATAATAGAGACCTGCAATGGATTCATTCAGTGCAGCTTGCTTGCGGAAAGAACCTACAATTTCGTCAAAAGTGCTTTGCTTACCATATTTTGTGTAGATTTCTTTTAGAATATTGTACTTGCTCTTATTTTCAACAGTTGCAGACAAGAGCGTTTGTCTTAATTTTTTAATCTCCTGGTCATCAACTCCATTATAGGCTAGTTCCAAAGCATATGTTCTCGTATAGTCATATCTGTTACAATAGGGAGGTGAGGTAATCACAAGATCAACGGATTCGTCTTCAAGATCATGAATTTTTTCCAATGAACTAGCGTTGTAGAGTTCATAATAATCCTGAATATCAATTTGTTTTGATGCGAATATATCTTCTCTTATCAAATACAACTTTTCCAATAATTTTTGCTTTAACTCATGGATTTCTCCCTTACTGAATTTTGACTTCAGATTTCTATCAGCCCTGTAATCCCAACGCAAGTATTGTCCGTCTTTTCTTGTAAAGGATATGTCTTCCAAAACTGATGTCATCGCAAATTCAGCCAATTGACGGATAGTACTATCTGCTCGCAGCGTTGATAGATATTTATTCACGTTGGCAATAGCAATTTCCGTTTCCTTTAAGAATGCTCCTTTTGTTATGGTAATATGTTTGAAAAAATACTTGTCTTCAACTGCGTGATCATAAAAATCCAGAGTTTCAATATCAATGATTAATTGATTCAGTTCCGGTTGTTTGACTTGGTGGCTGGCGATTCTGGCTTTGGCAGCCAAAATTGCCGGTTTTAACAATTCTATTCCGATTGCTCTATGTCCACTTATAAGGCTGGTTGTAAGGGTTGTGCCAATACCTGCAAAAGGGTCAAGTATAACCTGTTGCTTTTGTGGATTTGAGAATTCAGCCAGGATAGTATTTACAAAGGCGCTGGAAAAACCTTCCTTGAACTTAAACCAACGATATAGTGGCTCGGACTTATTCGCTTGAAATGAGATTAAGGACCTGTTTAATGATTTATTAATCCTGAATTTATGATCATACCTGTCCTTTAATTTAATTCTCTGGACATCGGATGGCACCTTCAAATATTCTAATATGAGGTCTTCATTTACTTTTGATATATTGTTTGCTGTATACATGAGAATAACTACAAGTTTATACTGCTTTGTTTGGCATTCTTCTGTTGGAGATACCTGACTTTCTCCTCAGCCAATTTTAAACTATTTAAGCTTGATTTCGATGCATAAATTGCTTTCGCAAATTGATCACTTAAGAATTCTTCCGTTAGTTCGTTAACATCCAAGTCAAATGCATTAGCTAGTTTTGCTATCCGTTTTTGGTCAAATTCCCGTTTTCCATTTTCTATTTTACTTAAGTTGGCCGAATCCATATCTAATTGTGCTGCCAGTTTAGTTAGCGTCCAGCCCTTTGAAAGTCTCAGTTGCCTTATATGTTCACCAAATGTTTGCTTCATTATTCAGGTAAATTAATACTTGTCAATTTAAGACAAAAATAGTTAATGAAATCATTACTTTCAAGAGACGAATGAAATATTTTTCAACAGTCTCGAGCAGTTTTACAAATGATCGTTCATAATAATTCATATACATTCTTGCACACCATTTCCCTATCTAAACCTTATTATTTAGATTTGTTCCAAATTAAAATAATAGGAGGAGATATATGAATAAAGATGTGGAAACTAAGAAAAAACGCAGGTTACCCGACTGGCTGAAGGCGCCGTTGCCACATGGAAAAGAATATTCGAAAGTAAAAAGGCTCATCGAAGAGCATGATCTTCACACCATATGTACCAGCGGAAATTGTCCCAACCGGGGGGAATGTTGGAGTGCAGGCACCGCGTCGTTTATGATATTAGGGGAAAAATGTACGCGCAACTGCCGCTTTTGCGGGGTGTTGAATGAACTTCCGGGAGCAGTTGACTGGAAGGAGCCAAGGCGGTTGGCTGAGACCATCCGAAAATTGCAGCTTAAACATGCTGTGGTTACCTCTGTCGCCCGTGATGATCTTAAAGATGGTGGAGCTGCATTCTGGGCAAAGACCATCGGGATGATCAAGGAATTGAACCCGGAAACTACCATGGAGGTTCTTATTCCTGATATGAATGGGAAAAGGGAACACCTTCAAAAAATAATCGATGCCCAACCGGAAGTGATCTCACACAATATGGAAACGGTGCGACGCTTAACGCCAAAAATTCGTAACCTGGCGCGCTACGATCGAAGCCTTAAGGTGATCCGTATTGTTTCGGAGTCGGGGCTTGTGGCCAAATCGGGCATTATGGTTGGTTTGGGCGAAACTACCGGTGAAGTGCTTGAACTTATGGATGACTTGGCAGAAGCAGGCTGTGATGTCCTGACCATAGGGCAATATCTCCAACCCGACTCCCACCTTGAGCAGGTAAAGGAATATGTGCGCCCGGAAGTTTATGACTTTTATCGCGAGGAGGGATTGAAACGTGGAATAGGTCATGTGGAAAGCGGTCCCCTGGTACGCTCATCCTATCATGCCGAAAAACATGTGAATGTGAAAAAAACCGTAAACCCATGAGATCATACAACAGTAAAGTGTTGAATAAACGTTTTTTAACCGATAACACCTTTGTGCTCCGCCTCGAGCGCCATGATATGGCTTTTCATGCCGGACAATACATCGTTGTGGGCCTCGGGAACGATAGCCGGGAATATTCGATTTATTCAGGTGAGGAGGACCCCTACCTGGAAATCCTGGTCAGGCGCGTGGAAAAGGGTAATATAAGCGAAAAACTTAGCCGGTTAAAAGAAGGTGACATTGCTCATGTTGAAGGCCCGTATGGGTTTTTTGTGATGAACATTGAAAAGCTGCAGGAAAAAAAGCTGATCTTTATGGCCACCGGTACCGGTATTGCTCCCTTTCGAAGTTTTGTGAAGAGCAAACCAAACCTCAATTATCAACTTTTACATGGTACACGGTACACATCGGAGGCATATGATCATGATGCTTTTGATCCTGAAAGATTGATCTTTTGTACCACGCGCGAAAACGGCAGTCAATACCAGGGAAGGATCACCGATTATTTTAAAACCCATATGCAGCCCGATGAAAACGCGATTTATTATTTGTGTGGTAATTCGCAGATGATAGAAGAAATGGCCGCATACCTTGAAGACTATGACATCGACCCATTTTATATCAGAACGGAGGAGTTTTTTTAAGGGTACCCAATGTAGGCTTTTAATTTAACTGGCTTGCAGGGCAGAAAGGCGCCCCTTGAAGCAAAGAGCATGGCGTATGGAGCTTGGTGACATCCGGCCCGCTGTTACCTGAAGCAATAAGCAAACATCTTATAATTCCCAGATCATGTGGTCTGGGCATAAAAAAGAGAGCAATTAGCTCTCTTCACCCTTCGTAGCCCCGACAGGAATCCCTGCCTGACTGCAGTCACGCAGGCAGGGAACCTGTATCTAAGGTTTTGGAAACCGCAAGTTCAGGGTGCTGGAAAAAAGAAAAGAGAGCAATTAGCTCTCTTCACCCTTTGTAGCCCCGACAGGAATCGAACCTGTATCTAAGGTTTAGGAAACCTCTATTCTATCCGTTGAACTACGGGGCCTTACTCAATTGTTTTATTTTTTCCCTGCCTATACCAGATTTATAATACTTTTCCCTTTTCCGGGCCGCCATCATACTCTCTCCTACTTGTTCTGTATAAACCAACCCCCATGGTCTATATCCTTTAGTTGAACGCGTATGTCCTTTATTATGCTGGTTTACCCTCAAGTCTACGTTTTGACTTATTCCAACATAAATTCTGCCATCGATCTCACTTTGTATAGCATAAACCCAATACATCTATCCAATGTTTAGGAAACCTCTATTCCCTGCCTGCCGGCAGGCAGGTATCCGTTGAACTACGGGGCCCTTTCAACCTGCAAAACTATAAAATTTGGCACAAATGACTACTTCACCTCAGAGCCATTGGTTATCTCATCCTCAGGCTTAACGAAATGCAGGCTGCCATCATTATCTTCGGCCATCAGGATCATGCCTTTGGATTCGATACCCTTGATCTTTCTGGGTTCCAGGTTGATCAGGACACTTACTTGCTTACCGATAACATCCTCCGGCTTGAAATATTCCGCTATACCCGAAACAATAGTACGTTTATCAACACCTGTATCCACTGTCATTTTGATCAGCTTTTTGGTCTTGGGAACTTTCTCGGCCTCCAGAATGGTGGCCGAACGGATATCGAGCTTGCTGAAATCATCGAATTTTATAGGATCCTTTGCAGGTGCCACCTTGCTTTCCCTTTGCAGCCGCTTTTCATATTCTTCGATCAGTTTCTGTTTCTGATTTTCTACGGTTTCATCTTCAACCTTATTGAACAGGAATTCCGCTTTATTAAGCTGATGACCGGTTTCCAGCAAAGATGCCGATCCGGCTTCCTCCCAATATTTCTGCTCTATATTCAACATCCTGACCATCTTTTCGGCCGTAAACGGGATAAATGGCTCTGCCACTATCGACAGGTTAGCAGCAATTTGCAGCGATATATTCAGGATGGTTTTAACCCGCTCCTCATCAGTTTTTATTTTTTTCCAGGGCTCATGATCGGTGAGGTATTTATTGCCCAGGCGGGCCAGGTTCATCATTTCATTCAAGGCTTCCCTGAAACGGTAATTCTCCATGCTTTTGGCAATCTTGCCGGGATAGGCTTTCATTTCATCTAAAGCAGCTTTATCTTCGGTGGTTAATTCACCTACTCCAGGAACCTTTCCATCGAAATATTTTTGGGTGAGTACCAGGGTCCGGTTGACAAAATTGCCCAATATCGCCAACAACTCATTGTTGTTCCGGTCCTGGTAGTCTTTCCAGGTAAAGTTATTGTCCTTGGTTTCAGGAGCATTAGCACAAAGTACGTAACGTAGCACATCCTGCTTACCCGGAAACTTTTCAAGGTATTCATTAAGCCAAACAGCCCATCCGCGCGATGTTGAGATTTTATCGTTTTCGAGATTCAGAAATTCATTGGCCGGAACATTATCAGGAAGAATATATGAACCATCAGCCTTAAGCATAGCAGGGAAAATTATACAATGAAAAACTATGTTGTCCTTCCCGATAAAATGCACCAGTTTGGTTTCTTCGTCTTTCCAATAAAGTTTCCAATCCTTGTCGTTATCGGTAGCCCATTCCTTGGTAGCCGAAATGTATCCGATAGGAGCATCAAACCATACATAAAGCACTTTTCCCTCGGCTTCTTCCAGCGGCACTTTCACGCCCCAGTTCAAATCGCGGGTCACTGCCCGGGCTTGCAGCCCTTTGTCGAGCCATGATTTGCATTGGCCATAAACATTGGGTTTCCAGTCATCTTTATGGTCTTCAAGAATCCATTTTTTTAACCAGGGTTCGTACTTATCGAGCGGCAGGTACCAATGCTTGGTCTTTCGTAAAACAGGTTTGTTCCCACTAATGGCTGAGGTGGGATTGATCAATTCATTGGGGCTTAATGAAGTGCCACAGCTCTCACACTGATCGCCATAGGCTTTCTCATAGCCACAGTTGGGACAGGTTCCGGTTATATAGCGGTCGGCAAGGAATTGGTTATTTTCTTCGTCAAAGTATTGTTCGTTTTCCCGTTCGATGAATTTTCCCTCGTCATACAGCTTCTTAAAGAATTCAGCAGAAGTAATATGATGAATGGCATTGGAGGTTCGGGAATAGATATCGAAAGTAATGCCCAATTCCTCGAAGGATTTCTTATTGATCTCATGATATTCATCCACAACTTCCTGCGGCGACTTCCCTTCATTACGGGCTTTGATGGTAATAGGCACTCCATGCTCATCCGATCCGCAAATAAAGGCCACTTCTTCGCCTTTTGAGCGGAGGTAACGGGCATAAATATCGGCCGGAATATATACTCCTGCAAGATGACCAATATGTAATGGACCGTTAGCATAAGGCAATGCGGCCGTAACTGTATAGCGCTTGTAATTCTTCTTCTCAGCCATGACAAATCCTTTCCTTTTTCAAAATGAGGGGCAAAGATAATGAATTGAATTATCGATCAAAAAAGGAGGTTTTGTTCAACAGCCTTTTTTGTCTTTAGTTTTATTAAGGAACACTGGTGTCCCGTGAACATGCAGGAGATTCCTCTCTCGGATTTATGCAAAAAGAGATGATTCACTAAAAACCCTTAATTTTATCCTTTCAAGAAAAAAACTAATTCAATGATAACACCTCCATCACTAAAACAAGGCGATAAAATAGCGATAGTGGCCCCGGCAAAAAAGATAAGCCTGAAGGAAATTGAAGCGGCAGTAGCAACTTTAAAAAGCTGGGGGCTGGAAGTAGTGCTGGGCAACAATTTGCTTAATGAACACCATCAGTTTTCGGGCACCGATGAGGACCGCTTTTCCGATTTTCAGCAAATGCTCGATGATGAAAGCGTCAAAGCCATTTTATGTGCCCGTGGCGGCTACGGCACCGTGAGGATTATCGATCGGTTGAATTTTAGCCGTTTTTCGAATTCACCCAAATGGATCATTGGCTTTAGCGATATTACCGTAATGCATGCCCATATTAACCAGGTTTTAGGAATTGAAACCCTGCATGCTCCTATGGCCTTTAATTTTACTGAAGATGCGGCTCAATCTCCAGATATTCAAAACATGAAAGCCATTTTATTTGGAAATGAACAGCCATTATATACGCTACAGGCAAATGCGCTGAATCGGAAGGGGAATGCAAGCGGGTTGATTGTGGGCGGTAACCTTTCCATTCTTTATAATCTTACGGGAACCCAATCGGATATAAACCCGCAAGGTAAAATCCTGTTTATTGAAGAAGTGGATGAGTATCTCTATCATTTGGACCGGATGATGCAGCAACTGAAACGCTCGGGCAAGCTAAGCAACCTGGCAGGTTTGATCGTGGGAGGAATGACCAAGATGAATGATAATGCGATCCCTTTTGGTAAATCGGCCGCGGAGATCATTGCCGGGGCTGTAGAAGAGTACGATTACCCTGTTTGTTTTGGGTTTCCGGCCGGTCATCTTGATGTGAATCAACCCATCATTATGGGAAGGCGGGTTGATCTTTCGGTGGATGAAGAGGTGAAGATCCATTTCCAGGAACCCGAAAAACAAGTGGTTCAGCGAAATCAATGGAAAAAAATCCTGGGCACAGCGCTTTTTGTGCTTTTTCTCTTTCTTTTTATTGTAATTCTTTATAATTTGGTTTTCAAATACCTGGTAAACTGATGGCAGAACATAATGAATTGGGTGACCGGGGTGAGGAGCTTGCCCTGGGCCATTTGAAAGGCAAAGGATATACGATAAGGGCCACCAACTGGCGCTTTGGTAAAAACGAGATCGATATCATTGCCGAAAATGATGAATACATCGTAATTGTTGAGGTGAAAACCCGGCGCTCGAATCTTATGGGTGAACCGGAAATGTGGGTAAATAAAACCAAACAGCGTTTCCTGGTAAGAGCAGCCAATCAATATTTGGTATGGAACGAAATCAGAAAAGAAGCCCGTTTCGATATTATTTCCATTATCCTCACCCCTACACAAGAAAAGCTAAAACACATCGAGCACGCGTTTTATCCTACATTGTAAAGAAGCCTTTCTATTCATGCCATCAGTAATAAGAGAACCATACTCATACCCGACTTTGAGTTGGCAATACCTGCATTATTATTCCCAACCGGAATCAGCCTCCGCTCGCATGAAAAATTAAAATAGGCTTGTTGGTGTTAAAAAGTAACTTTTTAGTGATGTCAGGATTTAGCCATTTCTCAATAAGATTACGTTTATGAACGGTAATGGAGACCAAATCGATGTCTTTGGCATGGATGTATTGGTTAAAGCCATCAATCACATTGTCACTTTCAATAATATCGAAAAACACCTCCACATCATCCACCTCATTTTTAAAATGATTTTCCAGTTCATTCATTTTGGCCCTATCATACGGGGATGTAGCTTGGCAACAAATATGCACACAATATACCTGCATGCCAAAAGGACGAACAAAGCTCATCAACCTGCGCAAAGCCCTGAAATCATAATCATCAAAATCGGTGGCATACATAACCCTGTTGGCTTGACCCACCTCTTTAAAACGGGCTCCTTCGGGCACTACCAAAACAGGAACACCGGCCTTATCAATAACCCTGGTAGTAACGCTGCCCACCAGCGTTTTTAATTTTCCGTTCTTACCCCTTGTACCCAGAACAATTATACCCGGCTTATACTCTTCACTCATTTGTAATATAGAGCTAACCTCAAAACCATTAACAAGCCTGGTTGAGACCCGTAAGCCCGTATAATTATATTTCCTGGCTTCAGATCGCAAAAAATCCTTCATCTCATCAAGCCTTTTACGGGCATTAGTTTCGAGCTCTTTAACGTATTTATCGATGGTTATCTCATAATTGTAAGTGCCATCAAATGGCTCGGCATGAGTTGCCGGATTGTAATAGGCATGTACAATCCGTATTTCTGCTTTTAATGGGGCAGCAATACCAAGGGCGAAAAGGGCGGCATTTTTCGAATGTTCCGAAAAATCCACCGGCACCATAATCTTTCTAACTTGTTTAAGCTTGCGGAGTGATCCTTCTTTTTCACTGCCCGCCGCATTTTTAAATACATCTATGAGCTCCAGGGCTTTTTCCGAATCCTTTTCGTTGATCAAAAGATTCACCCCGCCTGGAACATCGGAACGGATACGGGTTACATTGGCCAGAAAACAATCAATACCCTCGGCCTCCAGCCGCGCTTTTAACAATTGCGCTCTCGAATAGGAAAATGTTCCTATGTTTATGATTCTATCTTCCATAACACCTTTTATTAGTGCTCGAAAAGATAAGCATTTTTGATGATAATAACAAGAAATTTTTGAAAAGCATTGATTTTTAAACATTGGTGTCCGATAAACATCTAGGAGATTCCTCGCTCCGCTCGGAAAGACAAGGGATTTAAGCAAATGGAGGCGAAGGGGGCCGGGGGAGCGCGGC
>JAIPAP010000109.1 GCA_021740045.1 Bacteroidales bacterium | reverse complement strand
GCCTGAGGGCTACCAGTAAGGTCGTAATTAAAAGACTAAGTACCAACCTGTCAGCATCCGCCTTGAGCGGACCTGACAGCGTTAAAAATTTTCAGTTTTTACCGCAAGTTTTTTACAACACTTTTGTCTAAGAGGCAGAATTTTAATGGTAATAATTCAAATAACGGAACTCTAATAATCAATTATCAAAACAATAACGATGAATAAAGACATGAAGATCACTACGATTCTGCTCGGATTACTATTGATGTTTAATTTCTCAATGGCACAGCGGCCAGGACACAGGGGCAGTGGCGTAAGACCTACAGGAACTATCGAAGGTCAGGTTTTCGATGACCAAACCGGCAACCCTCTTCAATTTGCCAACATTGCTGCATACCGGCACAAAGACTCCACTTTGGTAACCGGCGCCATTGCAGATAGTACCGGCAAATTTAAGCTCAAGCAGGTTCCTTTTGGGCTATATTACCTGGAGGCTAATTTCATCGGATATAAAAAGCAAGTAATCGATGAAATTAAAGTGTTCCCACGAAATCGTAATGTGACCATTGATAAGATCTATTTAAAGCCTTCGGCACAAAACCTGGAAGGCGTGGATATTTCGGCCGAACGAAACCGCATTGAATACCAGATCGACAAAAAGGTGGTGAATGTAAGCAAGGATTTGAATGCCAGTGGCGGAACCGCTGTTGATGTGCTGGAAAATGTCCCTTCCATCGAGGTGGATATTGATGATAATGTTACCCTGCGGGGAAGCTCCAGCTTTAAGGTTTATATTGATGGGAAACCCACCGTGCTGGAAGGCAACGATTTGCTCAAACAAATACCGGCCAGTAATATCAAGCAAATCGAAATTATTACCAATCCTTCGGCTAAATACGACCCTGATGGCGTGGGTGGAATTATTAATATAGTCATGAAAAAGGAGCAAAAGGGCGGATTAAACGGCGTGGTTAATGCCTCGGTATCCAATAATAATTCCTATAGTGGTGATTTTCTGTTAAACTACAAAACCGGGAAATTCAACATCTTTGCCGGTGCCGATTACCGCAATCATGAACACGGCGGACAGTCGACCAGCGAACGGGAAACCTACTTCCACCCTGATTCCACCTTTTATTATTTCTCCAAAGGCGACCGCTCACGTAACCGCGACGGCTACTCCTTCCAGGGCGGTTTCGATTATCACCTGAACGATAATCATACCCTGAGCCTTTCGGGTCGCGGCGGGCGCTATGGTTTTGGCTTCGATTCCGAAACCCGCATCCATTCCTATGTGAATGATCTTTTGGAAGAAAAACATGCATACAATGAGAATGTGTTTGAGCGCTCGGGCGACTATTACCGCATAACGGGAAACTACCAATGGAAGATCGATGATAAAGGTCAGGAATTAATGGCAATGGCCTATTATTCGTCCGGAGATGATGAGGAAGAGGAAAATCAGGTTGAATTCACAGCCGGCCCGGAATATGAAATTATGAAAGGCATCAATCCTGATAAAATACGATCGACTGAAGAAGAAAACTCCAACCAAATCAGGTTTAAAGTGGACTACACCCTGCCCCTTAAAAACCAAGGGCGTTTCGAGGCCGGCGTGCAAAGCCGCACCCGGCAAGAGGATGCCGACTATGATTTTACCTTTTATGATCATGTTGCCGATGAGTGGATCACCAACCCTGATTTTTCAAGCACCTACGATTTTGACCGTGAGATTTACTCCGCCTATACCACCTTTGCCAATTCATGGGGCCTGCTCAGTTATCAGCTTGGCTTCAGGGGCGAATACACCGACCGGCAAATCACCAAAACCACAGGCGAATCCTATGTGATCGACCGCTGGGATTGGTTTCCCACCGTACATCTCTCCACGGAGTTGGATGATAAACACAAGCTTCAGGCTTCCTATAGCCGCCGCATAAACCGTCCCCGTGGCTGGTTCCTCGACCCGGTAATGAGCTATATGGACAAATACAGTCTGCGGCAAGGTAACCCGGGATTGGAACCGGAATACAGCAATTCCTATGAGCTCTCCTTCATGCGCAGGATTAAATCGGGTTTTATCAACCTTGAAGGCTATTACCGGAAAACACTCAACGAAATTACCCGCCTGCAGTCACCCTATGACCAGCAGACCATGCTGATGACTTTTGAGAACTTGAACAGCGAGGAATCGCTCGGCCTTGAATTAATGTTGAATTCCGATATTACCAAATGGTGGAAGCTTAACCTTTCCGGAACTTTCTACCATTTTCAGGTTAATGATGAGATTGAAGGACAAGACATTTCAAGAGAAAGCGACAACTGGCGCACCCGCATGAACTCCACCTTCGATCTTACAAAGAGCACCCGCCTTCAAGCCAGCATTTATTATAACGCACCATCGGTAACCATACAAGGTGAACGCAGCGGATTTTTCTTCACCTCTATGGCAGTACGGCAAGATATGCTACAAAACAAGCTAAGCCTTACCCTGCGCATGCGTGACCTGTTCAACACCATGGAACATGAATTTATTGCCGATCAGCCAACATACTACACTTACAATAAGCGCGATCGTGAATGGCCAGTGGTTAGGTTTAGTGTGAGCTACAAGATCAACGACTATAAACGCGAACGAGATCGCATGCCCGATGAAGATCCATCGGAAGGTATGGAGGAAGGGTTTTAGTGCTCCAGCTTTCTCATGATCAGGGTTTTGACGCTCACCGGCATCGGTGAGCTTTTTTTTGATCATTGTTAAAATTGGTTCTTACCAACTCATTCAACATACTACTGCATCACAAAGTCAATCATCTCTTCCAGAAGCTTGGTGTAAATATAATGAGCAATGCCAAAATTTCAAGCCTACCCAATATCATTAGAAATGAAAGATATATTTTTCCCGCATTCGGAATAAATGCATAATTCCCGGCTGGCCCCACATCACCAATTCCAGGGCCGATTCCTCCCATTGTAGCTAATACAGATCCAATCGCATCTTTTGCATTCAAGCCCATAACCAGCATTAATACCATGCTAAACAACACTATGATAAGATAAATACTGATAAATGTTATAATTGAATTAACTTTATCATCCGAAACCGGCTTGTCGTTTATGCGTATCGGATTTACAGCATAAGGATGTAAAAGTTTTCGAAAATAACTCTTTATACTTTTAAAGGCAATAACATGTCTTATTACTTTAATCCCTCCCCCGGTCGAGCCTACTGAGGCACCTATAAACATCAAGGCAAATATAAGTATCCATGCCAATTCGGTCCATTTCATATAATCGGCAGTAGCAAATCCAGTAGCTGTAAGAATAGATACTACCTGGAAAAATGAATCTCTAAATGCTTTCTCAAGCGATAATCCATTGGAAAAGTGCAAAATACTCGTAATGGAAATCCCAACAATGAATATGATCCCCAGATAAACCCGTAATTCGGAATTGTTTCTGACTTTTGCAAACTGTCGTTTGAACAAAAAGTAATGCAAGGTAAAATTCATCCCCGAAAGCAGCATAAAAAACGTTATCATATATTGCACATAACCGGAATAACTCCCAATGCTGTCATTCTTAGTACCGAATCCACCGGTAGCAATTGTTCCAAAAGCATGACAAAGGCTTTCATAAAAATTAACCCCCCCCAACATCAATAATAAAACCAAAACAACGGTAAGGAAGACATAAATTCCCCACAAGCGCATAGCTACTTGGCTGGCGCGGGGCTTTATTTTTTCAGATAAAACACTTGACGATTCGATATTAATTAATTGATATCCGGCAATTTTCAAAGAGGGCAGTATTGCTATTACCAATACAATTATTCCCATGCCCCCAATCCAATGCGTGAGACTGCGCCAATAAAGGATGGATTTGGGAGTGGCCTCTATATCTGTTAATATAGATGAGCCGGTAGTAGTAAACCCGGATATGGTTTCGAAAAGCGCATCTGTTATGGATGGAATAATTCCTGTAATGTAAAATGGTAAACAGCCGGCAAGACCAAGGGTAATCCAAACAACAGATACCAGAAAATAGCCTTCTTTTATCCGTATATTTTCGGACGGGTTTCGGTTAAAGTAGATTAATATAAGCCCAAATACCAAAGGGATAATAATGGAAAGTATAACTCCGGTAATGATATCCTGTTCCTGAAAATAGAAAATCCAAGGTATGATAGTAATCATAAACCCGGATAGAACAAGCAGTATCTTACCTTGAATATTCAGTATATACCGGTAGTTCATTTTTTTTTTGCAAAAGTAATAATCATTTAATAATTCATAACCCAGGGCGATGCCCTGAACTGAGTTCTTTGAGCCTTTCAGACTCGTATTCAAAGTGTTTATTACTTTCTTTTCCTATAACCCCAAAAACTGTATCCCCAATCCGCAAAGAAGGATTGTTAAGCCGGCGATAAAATGGCTGTAGCGTTCGAGCTTGATTTGAGGAATTATTTTGATGCCGTATAGCGACAGGCTTACCATACCCAGCATGGTTCCTACAGTTACAATCCCGAAAATGGAGGTAGCGGCTATGAGGGCGCCGGTATTGTGCATCGCTGCCGGGTACATCAAAACCGGGATGAGCGGCTCGCAGGGGCCAAAAACAAAAATCAGGAACAATAACCAGGGAGTGAGTTCCTTGAGGGTTTTCCTTTTTTGTCCGAAATGATGATGGGTATGTACTTCTCCATCATGGGTATGGCCCACTCTTTTTTTCATCATATGCTTAATGCCCCAGGCAGAATAGAGCAATCCAAAAGTGATCAGCAGCCAGGCCGCTACTTCGCCGCGTATGGCTTCGATAAATTCCAGGCTTGAAACGGCAAATCCCAGGCTCACCCCTATTGCACCCAGGACAATAGACCCCCCGATATGGCCGATACCACATATCAATGTGATCCATAGGGTTTTTGGTACCGACCAATTCCTTGCTTTCGAAATAGCAATGAATGGAATGTAATGATCAGGGCCCAGTACAGTGTGAAAAAAACCGATCGATGCTGCCGTTACCAGTAATACAGTGATCTCAGTTTGTGCTGCCATAGTTGTGGGTCAGATCATGAACAAGTTTGTTACAAGTACTTTTTATATTCTTTGGGTAAATCGAAGTAACGGGCATACCGGTCTTTATGAAATCCGGCATCTTCCTCCACCTCTTTATCCTTTACCTTAAAAGAAGCTTTTTCACCGGCCAGCCTGGAAAAATAAAACTCATACTCATCCCCGTTTTCAACCATGTAAAGCTTTGCCAGCTCGTCTTTTTCCTTGTCATTCAATTTTGAATGACATACCGGGCAGTAAAAACTGTATGATTCCCCTTCTTCAATGTTAAATTCGGGGTGGGTTACAATGTCATAATTACCCAGTTCGGGGTGAAGCAGGATAATCCCCATCTTTCCTTTCGGTCCTTTCGCTCCAACGATAATGTTGCCGCCAACCAGCAAATGTGAACGGCAATAGGTGCACAAATAATCAGTGGTACTCATAAAACCTCCCTGTTTTATTGGTTATTCAATATTAGCCTGATGACCTCATCCGCCGAAGATTGCACCGCCCGGCTTAGGCCTTCCCCAAAGCCAAGCTGTTGTGGTTGTATTCCGAGCACCAAAATCCTTTCCGCCTCAAATAGTTCAGCAACCTTGTTCAGCGAAATATTATGCGTGTTTACCGTCACGTCTCTTATCTCCTCAAGGGGAAGCAGCTTGTAATAGCCGGCTTCCCTGCCCAAATCCACACTATCGACCAACACAAGTGTTTCGGGGTTCAACGAATTGATCTTCCCGATGTAATTCTCTATGCTTACTTCCACCGTAAGCGTTCTTACACCTTTATATTGCTCGAGTTGGCGTGTGACGTAAACACCCGCTCCGTCGTCTTTCTTTAATACGTTACCGATCCCAACAAATAGTGTTTTTTGAAGATCCAGCTCCTTCAGCGAATTGATCTCCGGGCAGGTCATAACATGTTTTTAACGAGTACTTGTCTTAAGCAGTTGGGACACAATATATTGAACATATCCTTCCGCTTTAATCCATCCTTCACTTCCACATCGGTTTCTTCTTTTGATGCCAACCGCAATCGCTCGTTCAAAACATTGAGGTTTTGTATGGATGAAAAAGCTTTGGGACCTAATTTCTTATGCATGAAACTCAAATGCTCTTTTGTGGTTATAACAGCGCCGCAACTCTTGCATATCAATAGTTCTTTCTCCTGGTATTCCACATTGTCATTCCGGTCGAAAGCGGCAATGTCATAAATTTTATCGGAAAGCTTCACTCCTTTCCCGGTGATGCAATGTTCCTCGCATTGTCCACAAAAGATGCACTTGCCATAATCGCGCCGGATGGTTCGTAAACCGGTTTCTTTATTATCCTCGAAGGTGATGGCCATAGGCGGACAAACGTTTGCGCAAGTCTCACAACCCAGACAATTTTTGTCATCCACTTCGGGCTTTCCCCTGTATCCTTCAAAGGGTATATGGGGTTTGACAGGGAACTTAGTGGTATAGGCCGGTGTAAATACCGACACCAGCGCTTCCCGCACTTCTCTTAGTTTTGGGTACCTCATGATTCCACCTCCTTGTAATCGTCTTTAACACTTTTACCGCCCAGCTCAATGCCGTTTTTATAAGCTCCCCTGGCCAATGCATGCGCACCGACAGTTGACGCAAAAAACAGGATGGGAATAGCGATAAGGGCTTTAACACCGATATCGATAAAACCAAACCGTATCAGCAGGCTGAGTAAGATACTGCATGTACCCAGGGTTACACATTTGGTGGCCGACTGCAAACGGTTATAAACATCGGGTAAGCGCACCAGTCCAATGGCGCCAAAGAGGTTGAACAAAACCCCGATGATGATCAGTATCAGGCTAATGGTTTCAGCTAAATTCATTCGTTCAGGTTTTTACCGCTCAGGTATTTTGCCAATGTTAAGGTTCCAATAAAACTCAATATAATCCAGGCAATGCCAATATCGATTATAAAGGTTTTTCCGGTTTGTATGGCCAGGATGGCACATATCCCCACTACCAGGACACCGAAAATATCAATGCCCACCATCCTGTCTGCAACCGTTGGTCCCTTGATTACACGGATAAGGCAAAATACGACTAAGCCAATTTGAATGTACAACAATATTTGCAACCAATCACTCATTCGAATATCTTTTTAATATAGTTTTCAAATCTACCGGCAATCTTTTGGCTATACACTTCCGGGTCCATCGAACTCACATAGATCCAATGCACATAAAGCTCATCATCGATCAGGTCGACCGAAATGGTTCCGGGCGTCATGGTAATGGAGTTGGCCAAAATGGTTTTGCCTATTTCTGTTTTCAGATTAAGCTTTACTCTGACAATTCCGGGCTTGATAGGCATGGCCGGGTGGATTACCCGGTAAGCTACATCAAAATTGGCCTTAACGCATTCCCAGGTAAATACAAATAAGTATACCAGTGCCCAGAAATAGCGCTGTGGTTGGAGGAATTTAATCAAATTATGCCGGAAAAACTTTCCAAACAAGGCTGTTGTCAACAACGCAGCCACAGCTCCAACAATCACATTTTCAATGGTAAGGCTAAATGTGATCAGCAGCCAAAACAATAACAATATGATAAAAAGCGCGACGTATCTCATATTACATTCCTATTATGGTTGTTGCATATGCTGATGACTTCATTAATACATCCACGGCCGGGTCGAGAATGATCTCCCGCACACCGGGGAAGATCAACAGGCTCATGATCAGGCAAAGTACACCCATTATCACCATGGAAAAGGCCATGGGAAAGGGCACATCTTTTATCTTCATGCGGTCTTCCGAATGTGCCTTGTTAAAAAAGGCATAGCGTTGATATTTCATGTACATCGAAATGGTAAGCACACTTACCAGTACGGCCAGAGCTGCCAGGAAAAAGAACCCGCCTTTGATTGCTGCAATAATGATGAGCAATTTACTAAAGAAGCCTGCAAAAGGCGGTATTCCGGCTACCGACATAGAAGCCCCGAAAGATGTGGAAGCTGTCCAGGGCATGAATTGGGCCAAGTTGCCCATTTCTTTTAGATTTCGGGTGTTGATGCGGTATTCAATAGCTCCTGCGTTCAGGAATAACAATCCTTTGAATACGGCATGGTTGATGAGGTGGAACAATCCACCGGCGATAGCTAGTGATGCTACTGTTTGACTACCTCCCCTGGCAATAACGATCATCCCAATTCCTATCGCCATTGCAACATAGCCTACCTGGCTAATACTACTAAAGGCAAATAACCGCTTTACATCCCATTGCCGCAAGGCCAGTAAACCTCCTATTACCATCGACAAGGCACCTATGGTAGTTATGACTATTGCTATTTCGCTGGAGATGGTAAACACGTTGAAGAATAACCTGATCAGGGCATAGATACCGATTGCCTTGATCAGCACCCCGGAAAGCATGGCCGATATTGGCGATGGGGCCGAAGAGTGTGCATCGGGTAACCAGGCATGAAACGGTATCATGGCAGCTTTCAAACCGAAACCAACAACCAGCATCACCTGGATAAATGTAACTGTCGGGCTTCCGGCATGCTGGGCAAGTATGGTAGAAGCATCGGCAAAATTCAATGTTTTGGTGAGCCAATAGATCATTCCTACTCCAAACAGGATCAGGATGGAGGCAATACCGCCCAGCACCTGGTATTTGAAGGATGCTTCCAGCTGGTTTCGCTCAATTCCAAAGGCCACCAAAGCATAGGAAGCGATTACAGCGATCTCGAGGAAAACATAAAGGTTAAACAAATCACCGGTCAACGCAACGCCGTTCATGCCTGCAATCATTAAACATAGCAGGGCATAGAAATTATTCTCAGCCGTATATTTGTTGATATAGGAAACAGCATAAAAAGCCGAGAGAAATCCCAGCATATTGATGATCAATACAATGAATCCGCTCAGGCCATCGAGTACCAGAAAGATGGCTATGGGAACATGCTCTACATTTTCCCATCCCCCTACTTTGTAGGCCAAAGTCTCACCGGTATTGGTGAATAGATAGCTAAGCGATAGAATGGTTAAAAACAGCAAAACCAGTAGCGTAAGTGATTTTTGAAACCAAGGCACAAAACGCCCGATTACCGGTATCAAAAATGCACTGGCAAGCGGAATAACGACAAATAAGGGTACAAGCTCGCTCATGATTTATCCTTTTAATTCGTTAACTTTACGAATATCGAATGTGCCATAATTCTTATATATCCTGATGGCAATGGCCAGTAACATGGCATTGGTGGCGAGGCCGATGACAATAGCTGTGAGCACCATAGCCTGCGGCAGGGGATCAACAAATTGGACGGCCGTTTCGTGACCTGTTATAATAGGGGCTTCAGCGCCCTGAATATAACCGATCAACACCAGGAACATAAAAATGCTGATTTCCATTATGGCCAGACCAATCACAATCTTGATCATGTTGCGCCGGGTTACCACGCCATATAAACCTACCATAAAGAGCACAAAACATAAACTATATACGATCATTTCGACTCCTCTTTAAAGATGACCAAAGCAATAAATATTGTCAGCAGGGCTGCTGCCACCTCCATACCGATAAAGATATTGTAAAGCGGCACTGTACCTGCACTTATTAATTCACCGACCACACCTGTGGGTAAATAGTTATTGAAAAACACCATACCTCCCACAAAAAACCCGATAACGGCCAGGATAAGAACCATCAGAATACTCAGGCTTTCCGAAGCACTGGAACCCGCTTCTTCTTTATGAAGCTTCAGGGCATCACTGCCATAGGCCAGAATAATAAGGGCAAAAGCACCTACAATAATGGCTCCGCCTGCAAAACCTCCGCCAGGCGTAAGATGCCCATGAGTTACAATGTAAACCCCATACATAAAGATGATGCTCACCAAAAGCTGGGTCACTTTTTTTACTATTCTACTCATGCCGTTCATATCAAGCTGCTTTTTTTCCTTTTAAACGAAGTACCGTTAGCACTCCAATTGCTGCTGTAAACAAAATGGTAGCCTCTCCAAGGGTGTCATAACCCCTGAAATCGAAAAGGACACCGGTAACCAGGTTGGCGCTGCCCGTTTTTTCGGCTGCCCCTTCAATATAGGCTTCGGCCATACGGGTAGTATGCATGCCCAGTTCATCAAGGGGTGCAATGGCCACCTGGTAAAAATAAACCAGCCCCCCGATAAAGAGCAGGGCCAGAACAATGGTTAGGGCCGATTGCCACCGCAGTTTATCCTTAACCTCTTCGCGGGTTGAATTGAGGATAACAGCTACCATGATCACCAGGGTGACGGTTTCCACCACTATTTGCACAATAGCCAAATCGGGGGCCTTGAGCAATAAGAAACATATCACCAAGCTATAACCAACAATGCCAAAAGCCACAAGCGCGGATAACAAATCCCTGGCATGCAGGGCGAATATCGCCCCGATGATCATAAATCCCAATATGATGGATAATAAAAGCTCCATATCAATTTACTTTACATCAAAATGATTAACAATATGAGTAACCCGACAAACAGCCATATGATATAGTTGGTCAGTATGCCGTTTTGTGCCCTGCTCAGGGCATTACCCGTGCTGAGCACAATCGATTTGGTCAAATTATATACATCGAACCATCGTTTTTCTGCCGCTTTATACATCACGCTGAAAAAGGGAGCGTTCTGAATGGTTCCGTAAAATCCGGGCGATGGGTAGTCAAAATTTTCCCCGGCCGTTTCTCCACCAATATAAGTATCGACAGTCCGGAAGTTCTTGAAATTGCCTATCCAGTATATCAGTAACCCTACAACTATGGAAATTAATATTAAACCACCTACCAGCGATGACTGCCAGATACCGATGTATTCAATAGGCCCGACAATTGGTTCGAAAAGGCCGGGCACTACCACACTTGAGGCCACCACTCCAAAACCGATGCAAACAATGGCCAAAATTACCATAGGGAACCATCCCATAAAGTTAGTCTCTTTTAAATTTTTGAATTGCTCCTTAGGTTGCCCCATAAATATCCCGGAAGTGAATTTGACAAAGCTAGCCAGGGTTAATGCCGATCCCAGCACGGCCAGTGCCAGCCAGATGATCCACAGTTGATTAGCTATTCCGGGCTCTTTTCCAAAATCAATAATCCCTTGATAGATCATCCATTTGGATGCAAATCCGTTTAAGGGGGGTATACCCGAAATGGACAGGGCAAATATGAAGGTGGCAAAAAATGTAATAGGCATTGCCTTTGAAAGCCCGCCCAGGTCTTCAAGGTTTTCTTTGCCGGTTTTATCTTCCACGGTTCCGGCCGAAAGGAATAAACCACTCTTATACAGGGCATTGTTAATCATATGGAACAATCCCGCGGCAATGCCCAGGGCTGTTCCCAAGCCAAATCCCACGATCATATAGCCAACCTGGGAAACCGCATGGTAACCCAGTAGCTTTTTATAATTATGCTGGACAAGAGCCATCATCACGGCAGCAATAATGGTAACCACGCCTATAACCATCAGCACCAGTGTGAGCCATTCATTCAATACAAAAAGATCTTTACAAAGCCTTGCCAGGAAGTAGATTCCTAAAAGCTTATCCAACGAAGCCGGCAAATAGGCACTGGATGCAGCCGGCGCTTTTTGAGCATAGGCAGGCACCCAGGTATGAAAAGGAAATGCTCCTGCCTTGGTAAACGAACCAACAAGCAGGGTTAAAAATGCCATCACCCCTATTCCACTGGTTGTTGACACATTCATGGCCGACATGCTGTAGCTGCCGTTAATTACCCATACCAATCCTATCCCCACAATCATGATCACATCCGAGGCAGCGATCAGGATCAGGGTTTTGTTGGCAGCTGCCGAGCTTTCTTCATCATAACCTTTAATAAGCTTATAGAGGGTTAAACCAAGTATCCCCCAAAAAACAACGAACATGATCAGATTATCGGCCAGCACTGCCCCGAAAGCACAACCCAGGGTAATCAGAAAATAGGAATAGAAATTATACAGTTTCTTCTCCCGTTTAACCGAGGTTATGGAATAGATCAGGATAATGATGCTGAAAAACGCAATGAACAGCACGATTAGCTGACTCAAGGAATCGAGGTTCATGCTCCAATAATGCTCAATGCCGTTGAGCAATTTATACATAACCGAGTCCGTGGCATACTCACTGGTATCAAAAACACCCTTGAATATACCGGTTTCGGCCACATACAACATGTAGGCAAAATACCCGGTAATGCCGGCAATGATCAGGGATAGGATACCTTTCAACATTTTTACCTTTTCGGGAAGGATGAAAAGTATGATCCCTGCAATAACCGGAAGCAATATGATGTAATTCAGTTCTTCCATTTTACATATGCCGTTTCAGTTCTTCGGTTTTTTGTTTTGAAATTCTCACCAGGTCATCACCCGACAATATTTTCTTTCGCGAGTGATAGTCGTAAGCCATTGCCATACGTTCGGTACAGCAATAACAAGGGTCCACTGCAGCCAACGATATGGTGGCATCCGAAATGGTTTGCCCCACACAGGCTTTTTTAAAAGTGGCTATATTCACGTAACTGGGAGCTCTTATCTTATGACGGGTCGGAGAATTAGAACCGTCAGTTTGTACAAAATGGAACACCTCTCCGCGGGGCGCTTCGGCATGGCCTGTTCCCATCCCTTCAGGTACTTCCTTCACTTTCACTGCTATATCGCCTTCGGGGGTCTTTTCCAGTCCATCAAGGCACTGATCAATGATCTTGATGGATTCCAGCATCTCGATAAGGCGCACCTCGGCTTTGGCAAACACATCGCAGCCTTCGGCCGTCACCACATTCCAGTCCACCATATCATAAGCGGCATAGGGATCATCGGCACGCACATCAATAGGTATTCCCGATGCTCTTATTGTAGGTCCTACCGCTG
>JAIPAP010000108.1 GCA_021740045.1 Bacteroidales bacterium | reverse complement strand
TCCAAACCAAGGTTTTCAGCTAATTTACTCATGATCTCCGTGGCTTTGCCGCCCAGGTAAATATCGGTAATGGTGGTGGTAAATGCCGAGGGACCGGTGTTCACTTCAATGATCTTGGCGCCGTTATTACTGGCTAAATGCGGAATTTGTGCTGCCGGAAACACTTCACCGGTGGTACCTACTACCAGGAATACATCGGATGACTGTGCAGCTTCATATGATGCAGCCAGCGCATCTTGGGGAATAGGTTCACCAAAGAAAATAAAATCAGGTTTAAGCAGCCCTTCGCATTCGGGACATTTGGGTGGTATGATCTTCATCAATGATTCTTCGGCCTTATAACGCTTACCGCATTTTTGACAAACCAAATACTGGGAATTCCCGTGAAATTCATACACTGTTTTGCTTCCGGCAGCCTGATGCAAATTATCAATATTCTGGGTGATCACCTCTTTCATCATTCCTTGTTGTTCCATTTGCGCCATCACATAATGAGCTTTATTGGGCTGTGCATCGGCAAAAAAATCATAAAACAGCTTTTTGATTACCCGCCATGACTTTTTGGGGTTTTGATGAAAATAGTCGATTTCAAGGGTGCGCGGACTGTATTTGTTCCAAATGCCGTCGTTACCCCTGAAGGGAGGCACACCGCTTTCAACGGAGATGCCTGCCCCGGTGAAACCAGTGAGGCGATTAGCGTCTTTGATCAATTCGGTAGCCTTAGCGATGTTGCGGTTTAGGTTATCCATTGGTTCCTTACGAATTTACGTCTGTTCTGTAACTTTAGCTTAAAATTCCCGGTTTTTTATAGCTCAACAAGATACGGCACAAAAATGATCAATCCCACTGCTAATGCAGCTATGGCGGTGATCAATACGGCGCCGGCAGCCAGATCTTTTGCTCTTTTGGCCTTATCGTGATATTCGGGCGAAATTATATCGGTTAACTTTTCAATGGCGGTATTTACTGCTTCCAGGCTAAAAACAGCTCCTATGGCCAGTATGATCCCTATCCATTCATTACGTGTGATGTTGAAGTAAATTCCTAACAGGATGACTACTATAGCTGCAAATGTATGTATCCATGCATTATGCTGGGTTCTGAGCAGGTAAAATACCCCCTGAAAAGCATACCGGAAACTTTGTATGCGCTCGATTAATGAAAATTTCTTACCTGTATTACGCATGGATTTACTGTTCATCTCCACAAAAATATAAAAAGGCTTGAATCCGCTGGAACCAAGCCTTATAATTTGTCTTTGAAGATCAATTTACCTCAAAACAACTTTACCGGTATGTGTTTTTCCATTATCAGTCACCGAAATAATATGCACACCTTGGTCGGCCTTTTCGATCGGCAAGCTGAACAGGTTATTTCCTGCATTGGCCTGTTTAACAAAGCTACTGACCACGCGCCCGCTGATATCAAAAAGCCTAATCTTCAATTCGGTTTGTTGGCCGGAAAAATAGGCCAGGTTCAGGTCGCTGTTGCTTTGATAAACTTTTGAAATGGGATTTTCTTCATCGTCAAGGCCTTGTGTGTCCAGTTCCACGGTTAGCGAAGTGGAATACACATGATCGCCCGAGGTGCTTCCGTTATTATTTGTAGCGTTGCCGGCTGCATAAAAGGTGACTTCAGTTATTCCGGATGATTCCGGGGGAGCGGTCCATTCAAATTCCCAGGAGTTATTATCATCGGCCTCGAAGTGAGAAACATAATCGCGGTTATTGGCACTTTGCAAGGCTGTGTTATCCTGATTTAATAGTGTAAATTCACCGATTGTAATGCCTGTTTGATCTATTTCTGTCAATTCAAATCCAAACCGCGATTGCTCTGAGTCTTCAACGTTAACAGTAATGGGATAAGTTTCACCGTATTTAAATAGATTATTGCCATCGTTAAAATCGATGGAAACACTTCCGTTACCTCCACCACTATTTATGTGGCAATCGGAACATAAGCCTTCATTGGGGGCGCCGGTTTTTTCAACAGGTGGCTGTGTGCTGTACAATATATCACTGGTCGATTGCAATGAAGCTAAGCCCACCACGATAATTCCTGTAATGAGTAGAAAGTTTTTCATACTAGGGTTTTTTGGGTTAATAATTAAGTTTTGCTATTTATCCTAATACAACAATAATCCGTCAATTTATGTTGAATTCCCTTTTAGATATTCACATGATGCTTAATGAATAGTTAATAAAATCCACCTATAGGCTTAATAAAGAGGTGTTATAGTTGAATTTGAAAAAGGAAAGGTTTTACTGAACGAATTCTGAAGAAAAAACTACGGTTGCTCATTTTTTTTCAACGAATATTCATTAGGTATTGGAATTTGGCCGTTTTTTTACTAATTTTATAGGCATAAACGATGTGGCAAAACATTTTTAAATATTGAATTGTTTCAATGCGTAAACTGTAGAAAAATAATATTTGATATATGAATAATACATTTATCTCAAAGTTGAAAGTAAACTTCAACCTTGAAGCCGCGGAACAACAACCAAAACTGGTCAAATGCAAGCGTTGCGGAACACGCTTCCAATCTACCGATACTTCCTGCCCCCACTGCCGTAAAGAAGGCTATAACATTTATATCACAGAAGAGGTTAAGCCTCCGAAGAGTGCGAAGAGCATGTTTACCCGCCTGTTCTCGTTATAGCCGCTGATGGTATACGGCTAATGTGATTTCAGCAACCTTGGTTAGGTACAAACCTGTTATTTGTTTCATCTCCAATCAGATTAGTCATTTTCAATCTCTATTAGTAAAAAATTATATTCATTTAGAAGTACTTGAATCGTAAAAATGTTAACTTTGCTCTATAACTGCGGGAGTAGCTCAGGGGTAGAGCATCAGCTTCCCAAGCTGAGGGCCGCGGGTTCGAATCCCGTTTCCCGCTCAAAAAAGTATCATTGACAGGAGCTGGGGGCCGCGGGTACCGAATTTTAAAAAATTCGGGTATCCACGAAAAACCGAAAAATCAATAGATTTTGGGTTTTTCGGGATTCGAATCCCGTTTCCCGCTCAGAGCATAAGAATGTTGTTTGCTTATTGATTGCTTGTCGAAGCTTATTGCCGCTTGGCACACGGATGAGTTCACACTTTTTCTAACATCTATAATGGTATAATAAGCTTATTGTCAGCATAAAAAGGAATTTACGTACTATATAGATTTGGGTATATAATTGATTTATTGAGGGTAGAGCGGTATTTAAATTAAGTTTGATAAACCGGTCCGGGGTATTCGGTTATCATTAACAACTTGGAGAACATATGAACTGGTTAACTGGATTACTCGGCTTCCTTCAATGGATTGTTTTAGCTTATTTGGGCATTGCAAGCATTTACTTCTTTCTATATTCATTTGCAGGTATTCTTTATAAACGAAAATGGCCCCTGCTCAAAAGTGTTGTTCGTCGCTTTGCGGTGTTTATACCGGCCTATAAGGAAGATGAAGTGATTGTGCATTCGGTTAAAAACAGCCTTGCTCAGGAATACCCACGAGATAAATATGACATTATTGTTATTGCCGATCAACTTGGTCCTGCGACCATTAAAAAATTGCGAGAGTTACCTGTAATAGTGTTCGAGGTGGAACTACCGGATTCATCCAAGGCACTCTCGTTAAACGAAGCCATGAACCAATTACCGTATGACCAATATGATATTGCACTGGTACTCGATGCCGATAATATTATGATCCATGATTTTCTGTATAGGGTGAATGATCTTTTCAACAGAGGGGCACTTGCCGTTCAGGGGCATCGCATTGCCAAAAACGACCAAACCAGCCTGGCCATACTCGATGGAATTAGTGAAGAGATCAACAATCACATCTATCGCAAAGGACATTACTGTATCGGCTTGTCGTCAGCTTTGATTGGCTCAGGCATGGGCATCAGGTATGATTTGTTTAAAAAATTCATGGGCAGCATCAATTCTTATGCTGAAGACAAAGAACTTGAGTTTCATTTAATGTATAATGGTATTCGCATACATTATGAGGAAAACGCCTTCTTGTATGATGAAAAAACTTCGCATAACAAAGCCTTTGTACGCCAGCGCTCACGATGGATCATGAATCAGCTTGCCTATGTGAGTAAATATTTCATGCCTTCGTTAAAACAGCTCATTCATAATGGGAATATCGATTTGTTCGATAAGTTTTTTCAGCAGCTGCTACCGCCCCGGGTGATATATCTGGGAGCAATCAGTTTATTTGCAATGTTCACCTGGTTCATGAATCCGCTATGGCTTTCCATAACCTGGAGTGCTTTTTTCATGATGACCATGTTGACGTTTCTATTTTCGGTGCCCAAAAGGTATTATAACATAAAAACCCTTAAAGCCCTGGCTTTGGTACCCGGTGCATGTTTGCTTATGATAAAGTCATTTTTATCGATCAATAAGGCCAAAAAGGGGTTTGGCGCTACAACACATAAAATCAATAACCTGAATGAATCGGTAAGCCGACATGTTGATAGCAATAAATCTCCTGAAAAAGTCAGACGTGGGGCTTAGTCCTGCTCCAATTTTAGAAACTTCAGCTCCGTAAAGTCAAAATCAGGATTGGGTACATCTATTTTCATTTCCTTCACCGCTCCGTTTTTATCAAGGATAAAATGACAGCTTCCTTTCGGTAACGAAGGAAACTCCCTGAACTCAATGCGGAAGGTGTTGTAATGCCAGTGTGTAAGAGTGCCTTTGAACTTTTCGGCAGGGAGCAATTGTACCGTAAGCTGTCCGTTATCGACTGTCACCTCTGCATTGCCATACATTTTACCGCCATAGGTTCCTGCAAATTCCTTTAGGTGTAATGTGGGCGATGTGTTTTTCATGCGTTCTTCTGCCAGCTTTTCTTCCTGCTTTTGTTGATTCTCGGCGCGTTTCTTTTGATAATCGAGCATTACCTTGCTCCAATCCTTGCCATCCTTTTCGCTTAAAAAGGCATCCAGAATAGTATAGCGCATGGCATAATAAAGCAATGAATTGGCATTGGTCAGGATGATAAAACCAAGCTTTTCCCCGGGAACCATGCCCAGGTATGAAATAATGCCATCGTAGCCACCGCCGTGTCCGACTACCTTCTTGCCGTAATAATCATTCATGCCCCAGCCTAGTCCATAGGCTTTAAAATGGGTAGTGGGCCATAAATTTTTGGAGCCCGCATTTACTTCCTGCACCATATGAGCGCGCCACATTTCATGGTTGGCCTCTTTGGAAAAATATTCCTTACCGGATAAGGTTCCCCGGTTAAGCTGAAGTTTAATCCATTGTGTCATATCCTGCACCGATGAATTAAGTAATCCTGCGGCCCCAACATTATCCCAGTTAAGAAAGGGAATGGTGATCACCTCACCCTCTTTGTCAGTATGGGCAGTAGCGGTATTATCCATTTTTTTCATTTGTGAAATGCTGGGAACGGTGCGGTTCATACTCAAAGGCTCCAGAAATTCCTCAGCGATATAATCTTCGTACGACTTACCCGTAACGGCCTCGATAACTT
Source organism: Bacteroidales bacterium (assembly GCA_021740045.1). Classification (GTDB taxonomy): domain Bacteria; phylum Bacteroidota; class Bacteroidia; order Bacteroidales; family JAIPAP01; genus JAIPAP01. Next base: position 7,478 of record JAIPAP010000108.1, on the reverse strand, counting down.
CGCCTGCTGCCATAAACATAATATTGGAATAACCGTAATGTGCCCTGAAACCATAAGCAGGTTCCAGGTACTTGGCGCGGCGTATAATTTCCTCGCGCGTGTAGTCAGTACCGTACCATAGCAGGTCTCCGCTAAATGTCTTCAACCCGCTGCGATGGCACAGCAAATCGGTGATGGTCATATTTTCACTCACATAAGGTGAATATAGCTCGAACCAGGGGAGGTAGTCCCGTACTTTATCATTCCAGTTTAACTTGCCTTCATCAACAAGGGTGGCAATAGCAGCGCTGGTAAAGGATTTGGTAATTGAGGCTATGGGAAAAACCGTGTTTTCATCCACCGGCTCCTTGGTCTCAATATTTTTGTAACCATAGCCGTTGGCAAGGATTACCGAGTCATCTTTTACAATGGCCACAGCCATGCCGGGTACTTTCCATTCCGTAATAACCTGTTCAAAGTAGGCCTTGAGTTGTTTTACCCGCTTCACGTCATCCTTGTCTATGGCTGATACATGGAGTGTGGTGAGTGTAAAAGCTGCCAGGAAAAGTGTGAATAGTTTGTTTTGCATAGTTCCGTTATTTAAAACCGGCTTGATCATATCATTCCGGTATCAGATAAATTGATTGTTTTGAACAGGGGCTAAAATACATATTTTTCTTGTTTGGCACTAGAATCACCTCCGGCATCGAAACAAAATTCAATTTCCATACTAAAATCCTCATGAAATCGTACAAAAAATCGGGTTGAAAATCAGCTTGTCATTGAGTCCTTTAAAAAATTTCGGGGATAGAGGGGGTTGACTAAAAGAATATTTTTATATTTGCAGCCTGTTAACGGAAAGCCGTTGTAGCTCAGGGGTAGAGCGCTTCCTTGGTAAGGAAGAGGTCACGAGTTCAATTCTCGTCAACGGCTCAGCAAAGCGCCTCATGGGGGCGCTTTTTTAGTTTATGCCCCTTTATTTTATGAAGGAAATCGCTGCCCAATTCCCATTTTCCATTATTTTTACTCAAAAATAATTTGTATGAGAAAGTTTCTGGTTCTTTTTTCAGCAGTTGTTTTGCTTGCATCTTGTGGTAAGCAGGAGCCGAAAGACCCGGTTGATTACGTCGATCCTTTTATCGGCACAGGCGGCCATGGGCATACCTATCCGGGGGCTTCCATGCCTTTCGGGATGGTGCAGCTTAGCCCCGATACACGGCTTACCGGTTGGGACGGCTGCTCGGGCTACCATTACAGCGATGATGTGATCTACGGTTTTTCACACACCCATTTAAGCGGTACCGGTGTGGGCGATTATTGTGATATCCTGCTGATGCCATTTACCGGCGAAGCCAGCCTTAACAACGGTTACCCCGATGATTATGAAAACGGCTATGGTTCCCGCTTTTCCAAAAAACACGAAAGGGCCTCGGCCGGGTTTTACCAGGTTACGCTGGACCGCTATGATGTTGAAGTGAGCTTAACAGCTACTCCCCGAACCGGTCTTCACCGCTATGTTTTTAGTAGTAACAAGCAGCCTCGTATTCTACTGGACCTAACGCACCGCGATAAGGTGCTGGCGTCTTCTGTGGAAAAGATCAGTGAGTATGAAATAATTGGCATGCGGCGATCGGAAAAATGGGCTAATGATCAGCATGTTTATTTTGTAGCCCGGTTTTCGCAACCCATGCAGGATTTTCACCTGGCGGTGGATGATAAATTCAGCGATAAGCTGCTTGCGGCCGACGGCAAAAACCTCAAGGCTGTTATGGATTTTGCTAAAGGTACTGACACGGTATTGGTTCAGGTGGGTATTTCAGCCGTAAGCATCGAGGGTGCCCGAAAAAACCTGGAAGCCGAATGGCAGAACTGGGACTTCGAGGGATCGAAAGCCCAGGCGCGCTATGTTTGGAATGAACATTTAAAACGCGTTGAGGTAAGCGGGAATGACACCCCGGAAAAGATCACCTTTTATACCGCCCTTTATCATTCTTTACTGAATCCAAACTTATTTTCGGATGTGGATGGCAACTACCGGGGTACTGATCTTAAAACCCACCACATGGACGGGCGGTTGCAATATACTGTGTTTTCCCTTTGGGATACCTATAGAGCCACCCATCCCTTATTTACCATTTTGGAACGGCAGCGCAGCAAAGATTTTATACGCAGTATGCTGAATCATTACCGGCAAGGCGGACAGCTTCCCATGTGGGAGCTGGCGGCTAATTACACCGGTTGTATGATCGGTTACCATGCCGTTCCGGTCATCGCCGATGCCTACGTAAAGGGCATTCGGGGTTTCGATGCCGGCCTGGCCCTGGAAGCTATGAAACACGCAGCAACACGCGACCATCTGGGGCTGGATGCCTACAAAAAGTATGGCTTCATTCCGCATGACCATGAACACGAATCGGTTTCCAAAACCCTTGAATATGCTTATGATGATTGGTGCATAGCACGGATGGCAAATAAATTGGGACACGAGGAAGATTATAAGGAATATACGCTTCGTGCCCAAAACTACAAGAATCTTTATGATCCCGATAAAGACTTTATCCATGCCCGGACCGGAGGGATATTCCGTGAGCCATTCGATCCTGCCGAAGTGAACAACCATTTTACCGAAGCCAACTGCTGGCAATACACCTTTTATGTGCCGCAGGATGTGGCGGGAATGATGGAACTTTACGGTGGCAGGGAGAAATTCGTTAAAAAACTGGATGGTTTGTTCAATGCCAGCTCCAAAACCACCGGGCGGCAACAGTCGGACATCACCGGCCTGATCGGGCAATATGCCCACGGTAACGAACCCAGTCATCACATCGCTTATTTGTACAATTATGCCGGTTATCCCTGGAAAACCCAGGCAATGGCCAGGCGCATTATGGATAAGATGTATTCCCATTATCCCGATGGTCTGGCCGGTAACGAAGATTGCGGGCAAATGTCGTCATGGTATGTGCTTAGCGCTATGGGTTTTTATCCGGTTACTCCCGGAAGCGATCTCTATGCCATAGGTTCACCAATGTTCGATACGGTGCGGATTAATCTTGAAAATGGCAGAACTTTTTCGGTAATTGCTAAACATAACAGTTCAAGGAATGTCTACATACAAAAGGCATTCATGAATGGAAAAGAATACAACAAGTCATATCTCCGGCATCAAGACATCATGAATGGAAGCACCCTGGTTTTCGAAATGGGCCCGAAACCCAATAGAAACTGGGGAAGCGGAGAGGGAGAAATTCCTGTATCCGAGATCAGGGATCATGAAATGCTCCCTGTGCCTTACATCAAAAATGCCTCGCCGGTTTTCGATAGCGTTATCAACCCGGAGATGGCGCATATTGATCCCATGACGGAGATTTACTATACCTTCGAGAAGGATTTGCCTGAAGGTGTTTGGGTTAAATACGAGGACCCGCCTGAAATAAAAGGAAGCACCACCCTTAAACTATATGCCCGACATCCCGAGACCGGAAAAAGTAAAACCATCAAGGTTCCGTTGCATATGCGACCCCAGGGCATCAGCATCAACCTTAAATCAGATTACGCCGATCAATATGCTGCCGGCGGTGATCAGGCTTTGATCGATGGCATACGCGGAGGCGAGGATTATAAGCTCGGGCGCTGGCAGGGATATCAGGGAACGAATTTAAAAGCCATCGTTGAGTTGGATGAAGTAACCGAAATTGAGGAAGTGGGCATAGGATTCCTTCAGGACATCAACGCCTGGATCTTTATGCCCGAGTCGGTTCGCTTTGCTGTTTCCATTGACGGCGAGGCCTTTAAAAAAGTGGGTGAAGTGAAAAATATGGTCGAACCTGAAACGCGGGGTGCGATCACCAAAGATTTTAAGCTAAACCTGTTACCCATTAAAGCCAAGTACATTAAAGTAGAAGCAGAAAACATCGGTCAATGCCCGCCGTGGCATAAAGGCGCCGGAAACCCGGCCTGGATCTTCGCCGATGAGATATGGGTAGGGGAGTAGCTCGAGGTCATGCCTGCATTTTATGCCCATTTCGTGTAAACTTATTTCAGGACAAGACACTCAGTCCCTCAGTCTCTCAGTCCCTCAGTCTCTCAGTCCCTCAATCCCTCAGTCCCTCAATCCCTCAGTCCCTCAATCCCTCAGTCACTCAGTCCCTCAGTCTCTTCGTCCCTCAGTCTCTCTTTCTCAGATCCCTTAACATCCCTGTAATCCTCACCCCTGAGCTTACTGTTTACAAACTCCTCCCATTTACGGAAGTCTGCTGCCTTCATCACACGGGGCACCTTGGCCTGTCCGCCTTTTTGCTTGGTTTCCTCGGTCCATTGATAAAACAGATTCACGGGAACCACTTTTACCTCTACCGATTTTAAGGCCTTGGTACGGGCTACGGCATAATTCTTATTGTTTTCCTGTAGGATGCCGTCGAGGCGCCGGGCTACTTCCTGCTCACCGGAGCGGATTTCGCCGTTAACACCCAGGTACCAGCGGTGTAAATATTCGTCGTGCTCTTTTAAGGCGGCGACAGTGAATTCACTAATATCACAATCATAGAACCGCTCCATCTCTTTCAGGGCATGGTTCATCTGGATAACCGAAAGCTGCGATCCCACCACATTAAGGTAATGCTTGGTACGTCCGGTGATTTTGATCTCGGCTCTTTCCTTGTCGGTAAACACAATGGTGTCGCCTATCATATAGCGCCATGCCCCGCTTACCGTGCTGATGATCAGTACATATTCCACGCCTTCTTCCACCTCCTCCAGGGTCAGGGCTTTGGCCTGGGGTGGAATGCTGCCGTCCTCCTCTATATCATCCGGGTTAAAGGGAACGAATTCAAAGTAGATGCCGTTATCGGTGATCAGTCGCATGGCATCCGTATCCTTTCGGGTTTGGGTAGCCAGGTAACCTTCGGAGGTGAGGTAGGTGTCGATCACAATAATGGGTTTGCCGGTGATATTATCGAAGCTTTTTTTATAAGGCTCAAAAGCTACTCCACCCGAGGTGAACACCTTGAAGTTGGGCCATATCTCATGGATGTTATCCACCTTATGATAAGCCATCACCTTTTTGATCATCAGTTCTACCCATGAGGGAATGCCTGAAATACTGCCGATGTCCCAGTTAGGGGCTTCGCGGGCAACGGCTTCCACCCGCCGGTCCCAATCGTTAATGGCGGCGATTTCCTTGCCCGGGCGATAGTAGCCCTCAAACCAAAACGGAAGCTGGCTGGCGCTTATGCCGCTGATCTCGCCTTCATAATGCCCGTTCACTTTTTTTAGATCGGTGCTGCTGCCAAACATCAGGATTTCCTTTTCATAAAATTCCCCGGGCATGTCGAAATTAGCCATGCCTTTAAGCTGCTTTATCCCGGCCTTGCGGATGGATTTCATCATATCGTCTGTGACCGGAATGTGTTTTTTCTTGCTGGTAGTGCCGCTCGAAACGGCAAAATAATCCACCTTACCCGGCCAGGTGATGTCCCGCTGACCGTTGAGCACTTTATGCCACCATTCATCAAACATGCGGTCATAATTGTGGTAGGGTATTTTATTGGCAAACGCTGCACGCAGGTCCTTTTGCGCAAGGATGTTCCTGAAATTATAGTGTTTCCCAAAAGCTGTATGTTTAGCTTCACTCAACAAATCCTTCAGCACCTCCTTTTGGGCTTCCACAGGATCGGGGTTGTTCAGGAATTTATCTGCCGCTTCAATCGCTACCTTAATGATCTCTCCGATAACCGCCATGTTCTATGTTTAATTTAATTACGAAATTCTAACGAATATATGACGGGAAAGTTTATTTGTTGGGGTAACGTTCTTTTTGAAAATCACTGGTGTCCGGTAAACATCAAGGAGATTCCTCGCTTCGCTACCAATGACAACAATCACCTAATCATCTGATATTGTGTTTCATCCATGTTTAACTCTTTTGCCAATCGCGTAAATGTTTTTCGTTTTTGAGCCAGGAGTTGTTCCTCATATTTTTCAACACCCTGTTCTACAAAATCAAAACCTTTAACCATAATTCGCCAGTATTGCTCAGCCATTTTCCGGGCCATTGCCTTTATGGCAAATGCTGGGCCTTTCCTGGCCCTGATGCGCCTGCCGAATTGACCAAGGGCAATCTTTTTACTGTTAATCATACTTTCAGATGCCTGCCTGAAGATCTGGCCAGCTTTAAATTGACCCTTTTTTCGCCGGTTCTTCTTTTTTTTACCAGAGTGATGCTGACCGGGAGATAGCCCTAACCAACTTGTAAAATGCTTCTCACTTGGCCAGCGGCTTAAATCACTACCTACTTCCGATAACAGTTGCAGCCAGTTATAATCTGTAAGGCCTGAAAGAATAGTGGCATCTTTTCCATCAAATATGTTTATAAGGTTAGCCCCAAGGTTTTCTACATTTGGTTTATGATGACGGATCAACTTCCTTTTACCAGGCAGATCTTTATCCTCACCATATCCGCCCATTTCCTGGATAATCACCGCTATCTTCTCATCACACTGGCGGATTTGTTCCTGGTAAAAATAATAAGCATCATAGGCCTGCCTAAGGGCAAACAAACCGCAATCCGAATATTTACCTTCTAAAGCCTTGAGCACTTCTTCCTTTTTATTGTTGATAATGCGCTTATCGCACATACGAAGCAATACCTGCCGGTCACGCTCGCCTTCCAGGATGGCTTTAATCATTTTCATACCGCTTACCCCATGTATCTGGCTAAGGACTTGTTTGAGTCTTAAATTCATTTCTGTGAGGGCCTGGTTCATATGATTGATATGCATGGAAGACGAACGGATATGATCTTCGCGCAGACGCTGATAACGGCGTGGTTCTTTAATCTTTCCTTTAGCTACAAAGCAGCGGTTTAACATGCCATGGCAATGCAATTCCTGTATCCACTGGCAATCCTTTACATCGGTTTTCCTGCCTGGTACTTGCTTGGTCTCCCGGCCATCAACCAGCCATACATCAATACCGGCATCTTCCAGTATCTCGTAAAGGATACTCCAGTAAAAGCCGGTAGCTTCCATGGCCACGGTTTCTATACCATGCTTGACCAAATAAGCTGATAACTGGTTGAAATCTTCGGTGAAGGTTGCAAATTGTTTTACCGGTTGGCCTTCTAAAGCCACAAAAACTAATTTTGCGCCTATGTCAATCCCGGCGGCATTTTCTCTTATTCGTTCCATTTTACAATAATTGGTTTAAAATTTTACATCAATTCAAATAGTTTTATACCCAAAAGACCATCAAGCTATGACAAGCTACCAATCGGGCATTCCCACAAAAGGAGAAGCACCAAACAATGTGACTCAATCTTTCGGAACCAAACTCGAAAACAGGCATTAAAGCACTAATCAAACCCCGGTCAAACTGTATAAAACTCTCGAGATAACTGGCAGCCTTTCCAAATATTGTCATTAGTGAAATGTGGACTTTTTAAAAGTCTAGGGATTCGGAAAGACAAGGGGTTTACGTAATTGGAGGCGAAGGGGGGATGG